>DATASX010000104.1 GCA_036269075.1 Sporichthyaceae bacterium | reverse complement strand
TCGCTTCGCGCCGCTGCGGGGGGCTTCGCCACCCCGCGCCCCCTATTCGCAGAGCTCGCTGAGGCTCGCCTGCGTCAAGGCTGAACGTCGCGGGGATCCGCCTGCTCGGCGCCAAGCGCCTTCGCCGGCGGATCTTCGGATTTGTTGCGTCGCTTCGCGCCGCTGCGGGGGGCTTCGCCACCCCGCGCCCCCTATTCGCAGAGCTCGCTGAGGCTCGCCTGCGTCAAGGCTGAACGTCGCGGGGGTCCGCCTGCTCGGCGCTCCACGCGATCCGCGGCGGGCGGGCGGCGGCGCACACCGGGTCGGCCGGGCCCTGGCTCAGCCGCAGGCGCCCGACGAGAGTGCCGAGCCGGATCGTGTCGGCGAGCACGGGCGCGGGCACGCCGTCCCGCATGAGCTTGGCGCGGCGGAACATCGTGGGCCGCCCGGCTGGGTCCACGTCTACCCGGGACAGGTAGACGTGGCGCCGCCCCGGGCGGCCCGGACAGGTACGGGCCCGTGAGGTCCGCTGTGCCCTCGACCGCGGTCGCCTCGCGCGTCCAGCCGGCGCTGCGCACATCGCCGCGGGTCAGCCCGAGCAGTTCGGTCGGGCGGTCCCGGCGTTGCACGCCGACGTGTGCCGACGGGTGCCCGTCCGGAGCATCCGGACCGGGAGCCGACTGCCGCCCCGGCAGGTCGGTGCCCTCGATCCGGATTCGCACCCGTCGAATATCGCCGCTCAGACCGACGCCGGGGTCCGGTCGGTCGCCGACCGGTCGGCCGGGACGTAGTCCGGCAGGTTGGTCGCCGGACCCTGTTGCCACTTGTGCCTGCCCAGCCGCTTGTTGATTGCGTACTCGGCCCGGCCCGCGTTGTTGTACAGGTGCCAGACCGCGTGCACCGCGAAGGTCTGGGGCACCAGCCAGAACCCGGCCGGGATCGGGTCCAGCGGCTCCGGCGGCGCCAGTGTGATCTCCGCGGCGGTGTGGGCCTCGCCGTCGGCGTAGGTGAGCCGGGTCAGGACCCGGCCGTCGCGCTCGACGACCTGGCTCTCCCCGACGGCCAGCGTGTCGTAGGGGACGCCGGGCATCAGCGGCGAGGCCGACCGGTAGTCCCCGACGTGCTGGGCGATCGCCACCGGGGCGCCGACCGCGCGGGCCATCCGGCCGGGCATCTCCCGCGCAACGGTGATGTTGTACTGATGGTCGCGCGAGAACCAGCGGCGCACCGGGTACCAGTCCGGGAACGACCACCAGCAGCTTCCGCCGAGCATCGCGACGACCTTGCCCCGGGCCCGGCGGGCGGTGCGGCTGCGGTCCCACTCGAAGCCGCAGGCCATGCCGACAGTGCCGAACGAAGTGGTCGAGACGCCGTCGTCGTCGCCGCCGCGGTAGTAGGCGTTCTCCCACAGCGACGGGATGTCCTTGTCGTGCAGGTGCGCCGAGCCGTCCGGCTCGACGAGCATGTACGTCCCGTAGGTGTCCGCCCCGCGGCGGGCCTGGAAGCCGCCGCCGATCGTGCAATCGAGTTCCCGGGCCAGGTTGCGCAGCATCTGGAACGGCGCCCCGTCGACCGGCCGGGCCACGCCCTTCATGGCCTTGCCGTACATGTTCGGCGACGTGAATCCCTCGGGCAGCAGGATCACCTGCGGGCTGTGCTCCCGGTGCGCGGAGCGGATCAGCCCCTCGCAGCGGACCATGTTGTCCTCGACCTCGCCCACCCGCAGGCGGGGCTGGACCACCGCCACCTTCAAAGTCCGCTCGCTCATGTCCTTCCTTCCCCGGCCTCAGGCCGGCACTGCGGTCTGGGTGGGTGCGGCCGCGGCCGCGGCGGCCGCGGCGGGGGCCGGGCGACGGCCCCGGGTGCTGCGCGCCTTACGAGCCGCGGCAGCTGCTGCGCGCTCCTCCTCGGGCAGATACGGCTTCGACGTCGGCCGGTGGTTGCCCAGCGCCATGTGCTCGGTCCAGCCGTCGCGCACCCAACGCTTGACCGCCGTGCCCTTGGGGCGACGGCCGGCCTTGAGCATCGCCCGGTCGAGGACGTAAGCGAGATCGAGCTTGAGCTCACCGGCAACGAACTTGGCGATCTCGCGCCGGTCGGCGCCGGGCCGGCGCATCGCCCGCACCGTCCAGGCGACCTCGCGCCGCACGCTGACCAGTTTGTAGGGGCTGATCTGACGGGAGAACGTGTCCGCCAGGTCGCGCCCGATCTGCGGATCATGCTCGCCCTGCCGGTAGAACTCCATCTCCACGGCGCTCACCGAGGAGACGCGGGAGTGCTTATGGCCCCAGTAGTACGTGCCCAGCACCTCCTTGTCGCGCAGCCTCTCGTATCGCCGGGTCGCCTCGTCCAATTCTCGCGGGTCGTCCAGGTGCGCGGCGACGGTCTCGCCCAGAGTGCGGCCGGACCACAGGCCGTCGCGGATGCCCTGAGCGATGACCGGGTCCTTGAAACTGCCCGCATCGCCGACCAACGCCCACCCGGGACCCGAGGAGAGGCGGAAGTAGCCCTCGGTGTCGGTGGCACCGCGCATCTTGATTTCCTTGACCGTCCCGCTCAGCCGGGCGGCCATCTCCGGCTGCGCGGCGACCACTCGATCCCATTCCTCTGGGTCGCGCCGACACCGGTCGACGATCTCGACCGACGGCATCAGCAGCGCGGTGATGGCGTTGTTGTTGACCGGGAACACGAAACTGCTGATCTCCCCGTTCCGCCACTGGCAGATGGCGTCCCGGCGCGGGAAGTGCTGGGAGCCTTCCGCGGAGTCGGTCATGTAGTGGAAGGCCAGCCCACGGCCGTTGGGCAACGCCTTGTACCGGGGCGAGCCGACCCACTCGGCGAACACCGAGTCGCGGCCGTCCGCACCGACCACCAACTTGGCGAGGATGGTGCCCGACGTGCCGTCGGGGTCGGTGTAGTAGAGGCCGCACGCCCGGTTGCCCCGCCACACGACGCCGGTCACCTTGCATCGCTCCCGAACCTCGGCGCCGGCCGCACGCGCGGTGGTCACCAGCGCCATGTCCAGTTCCGGGCGGCGGGTGTTGAGGCCGTAGTCGATGCCTTCGACCGGGGTGTAGGTGCCCTGTACATGGACGCCCTCGGCGATGAGCGCGACGTTCGGGCACTTCGGCGCGTCCGCAGCGAGCACCCGGTCCAGCGCCCCGAGGCGCTTCAGTTCAGCCAGTCCACCGGCGAACATGACGTGGGTGGAGACGGTGTCCGAGGGGAAGGTCGCGTTATCCAGGACGAGTACGCGGCGGCCGGCACGGGCCAGGGCGATCGCGACCGCGCTGCCCCCGATGCGGCCCCCGACCACAACCACGTCGACTTGTTCGGGCTGCTCGGTCGTCGCCATTGGGGGCCTCCACGCGTCGTTGCCGTCGGAAGGCTTCACGGTAGGAGGCTCAGGCCCGAACCTCATCCCACCCAGGGCGCGACCTTCTACCCCCCTGGGGGGATGTTCGGCCCCAGACAGTGCCCCTTCGGTAGTAGTTCAGGGTTAGAGTCGGTCCCGTCACCGAATTCGGGAGCGGGCGTGCCGATCGAACTTGCCCCCGGCGGCGCGGGCGACGGGGCGGTCGACCCGGCGCTGCGCCGCCGCTACGCGCTCGACGTCGAACGCCGGCTGCGTGCCCTGCTCGACGCCGACCTGCCGGTCTGGCGGGCGGGCCCGCGCAGCGAGGGGTTGGCCCACCTGGACCGCTTCCTGGCACAGTCGTGCACCACGCTGCGCGAGCGACTGACCGTCGGTTCCGCGACCCCGGATTCCTGCCTGCAGACGGTCGACCTGATCGCGGCGCTGGAGGCGCTGCGGCGGGAGCACCTCGACCGCACGGTGCGCGAGCGCCTGACCGCGTTGGCCGGCGTCACCGACCTGCTGGCCGCTGCTCCCGAACCGGTCGACGTGGCCGACCTGCTGGCCCGGGCCGCCCGGGAGGCCGCGCGGATCTGCGGCCTGGACCGGGTGATGATCTTCCGGCTGCACGAGTCCCGGCTCATTCCCGAGGTGACTTACTTCGTCGGCCATGCCGAACGTGCCGCCGAGGTGCACGAGTTGGCCCGGCGCAACCCGGTCGAGCTGACCGCGGTGCGCTACGAGGTCGAGATGATCCGCCGGCGGGCGGCGGCGTTGATCACCGAACCGCGCGACGACCCGCGGTTCTGGGGCCCGACGTTGGGCGAGCTGGACACCGCGGGCTTCGTCAGCGTGCCGATCGTGGCCGGCGGGATCGTGGTCGCGACGCTGCACGGCGACACCGGTTTCAGCGGCCGCCAGGTCGACGTGCTCGACCGGGACTGCCTGGCCGCGTTCGGCAAGGGGTTGGGCCACGCCCTGGAGCGGGCGGTGCTGATCGAGCGGTTGCACTCCCAACGCGACGCCGCGCTGCGGCTGGCCCGGGCCGCCGAGGCCGCCGTCGACGAGTTCGGCCAGGCCGACTTCGCCCGGCGCGAACCGGGATTCGCCGGTGAGGAGCCGCGGGCCCGGCGAATGCCCGTGCGCCCGTCGACGCCGCCCGGCCTGGCCGGGGTGACGCTGACGCCACGCGAGGCCGAGGTGCTGGCCCTGATGTCGACGGGTGCAGGCAACGGCGACATCTCCCGTCGCCTGGTGATCGCCGAGGCGACCGTGAAGTCCCACGTCAAGCACGTGCTGCGCAAGATCGGGGCCACCAACCGGGCGCAGGCGATCTCGATCTATCTCGGGGCCGCGCTGGAACGACCGGCCTGACCGGCCTGACCGGCCCGCGGCGCCCCGCGCCCTACGCTCGACCCCCAGGCAAGGAACGGCGAAGGGTGGACCCGGTCATGCGCACTGCCGCTGTCGTCCCGGCCGCAGGCCGTGGGGAGCGGCTGGGCCCCGGCGCCCCGAAGGCGCTGCGGGAACTCGGGGGTGTGCCGATCCTGGTGCACGCGGTCCGTGCGTTGGCCCGAGCCCGTTCGGTCGACGTGGTCGTCGTGGCCGCACCGGCCGAGGAGGTCGAGGCGGTCCGGGCCCTGCTGGTCGACCAGCAGATCGACGCCGAGGTCGAAGTGGTGGCCGGCGGTGCGACCCGGCAGGCGTCGGTGGCCCGCGCGGTGGCCAGCCTCGCCGAGGACATCGACGTGGTCCTGGTCCACGACGCCGCACGCCCGTTGGTGCCGGTCGAACTCGTCGACGCGGTGGCCGCCGCGATCCGCGCCGGCGCCGACGCGGTGATCCCGGTGCTGCCGGTGGCCGACACGATCAAGCGGGTCGCCGCGGGCGTCGTGGAGTCGACCCTGGACCGGGCGTCGCTGCGCGCCGTGCAGACCCCGCAGGGCTTCCGGCGTGCGGTGCTGGCCAACGCCCACGCCGCCGGTGACGGCGGCGCCGCGACCGACGACGCCGGCCTGGTCGAGGCGATCGGCGTCCCGGTGAGCGTCGTCGAGGGCAGCGCCGAGGCGTTCAAGGTGACCCGCCCGATCGACCTGATGCTTGCCGAGGCCGTCCTCGCGCACCGCCGCGCCGCGGGCGTCCGATGAGCCCCCGACCGCCCGCCTCCCCGTCCGCACTTCTGCTGCCTGTCCCACCTGTTGGCGCCTTCGGATACGTGGGACAGGCAGCAGAAGTGCTGGGTTTGGGGGGCGGTGCGGCGTGACCGGCGCCTTGCCGCGGACGGGCATCGGCGTCGATGTGCATGCGTTCGCAGCCGAGGGCGCCGAGGGCGAGTTGGCGCTGGCCGGGCTGACGTGGCCGGGGGAGCGGCCGTTGGCCGGGCACTCCGACGGCGACGCGGCCGCGCATGCCGCCTGCGACGCGTTGTTCTCCGCGTGCGGGCTCGCGGATCTGGGTGCGCAGTTCGGTACGGCCGACCCGAAGTGGGCCGGCGCCTCGGGCGCGACGCTCCTCGCCGAGGCCGCCGCACGTGTCCGCGCCGCGGGATTCGAAATCGGAAACATCGCCGTAACAGTGGTAGGTAACCGGCCGAAACTGGGGCCCCGTAGGAATGAGGCCGAAGCTGTACTGTCGGCCGCGGCCGGGGCGCCGGTGACGCTGGCCGCGACCACCACCGACGGACTCGGCCTGACCGGGCGCGGTGAAGGGGTTGCCGCGATTGCCACTGCATTGGTGCTGCGAGCTGCCGAGATTCCCTGAGGAGACCTCCTGATGGGCACGGTCCACCCGCAAGCTGACGGCCCGTCAGGTATGCGCGAGCATCTCGTTGTCGTCGGCTTCGGCATGGCCACCGTACGGCTGGTCGAGGAACTGGCCCGGGCCGGTGCGCTCGGCCCGGACGGACGCTACGAGCTGACGATCGTCGGCGACGAGCCGCAACCGGGCTACAACCGGGTGATGCTCTCCGCGGTCGTGGCCGGCACCGCGGCGCCCGAGGCGATCGCCCTGCGGTCCCGGGAGTGGTACCAGGGGCTGGCCGTGAACATCCTGGACAGCCGCCGGGTGATCGAGCTCGACCTGGAGAACAACCAGGTGCTGCTCGACGACGAGTCCCCGATCGGCTACGACCGACTGGTGCTGGCCACCGGCAGCGCGCCGGTGCTGCCGCCGATCCGGGGCGCGTTGACCCGGGACCGCAATCTGCACCCGCAGGTCGTGGCCTTCCGCACCCTCGACGACTGCGCACGCCTGCTCGAGGCTGCCGCACCGGGCCGCGGCGCGGTCGTGGTCGGCGGCGGGCTGCTCGGCGTCGAGGCCGCTCGGGGGTTGGCCGAACGCGGGATGCTTGTCGACATCGTCGAGATGGGCGAGCATCTGATGTCCCGTCAGTTGGATGCCGAGCCCGCGGCAGTGCTGCGTCGCGCAGTCACCCGCATCGGGATCGGTGTGCACACCTCCGTTCGCGCGGTCGCCGTGGACTGCGTCGACGGCGTCGTCCAGTCGGTGCGGCTGGACGACTCCTTCCGCCTGCAGGCCGATCTGGTGGTCCTGGCTTGCGGGGTCCGGCCGCGGGTCTCGCTGGGCCGAGCGGCTGGTCTGCGGATCGGCGACGGCATCCTGGTCGACGACAGACTGGCCGTGCTCGGGCACGAGAACCTCTACGCGATAGGCGATTGCGCCGAACACCGCGGCCGGGCGCCCGGTGCGGTCGGCGTGGCCTGGGAACAGGCGGCGGTGCTGGCCCAGGTGTTGCTCGACGACCCGGAAGCTGCCTACACCGGTTCGCGTCAGGTCACCCGACTGCGGGCTCTGGATCTCGACGTCGCCGCTTTCGGCGTCCAGACAAGGACTTCCGGCGACGAGGTGGTGGAGTACGTCAACCCTTTGCGGGGCATGTACCGCCGGTTGATCGTCCGCGACAAGCATCTGGTCGGCGGTGTGCTGATCGGCTCGTTGGACGGTGTCGGTCTGCTGCTGCAGTTCTACGACCAGGACATCGAGGTCCCGCCCGACCTCGAGTCGCTGCTCGGCGACATCCGGCCCGGCGCCGGCCCGTTGCGGCTGCCTGACGACGCGATCGTCTGCCAGTGCAACGGGATTAACGCTGCCGTAATCCGGTCGAGTGCGCACGCGGGTGCTGACTCGGCCGCCGATGTGGCCCGGCGCACCCGCGCAACCACGGGGTGCGGGGGGTGTGCCGGGGCCGTGGAACTGCTCCTGGCGGAGGTTCTCAGCACACGGAATGCGCAGGTGGAAAGGGGTTCCGACGAGTTCGTGGTGGACGCCCTGATCGAGGCGCACGTGGCTGCAAGTCCCTTGTGAGATCGCGGTTTTCCGACCCGCTCGGGGTGAAACTGCTCAGTAACGGTCGCGAAACACCGCTCCCGTAGCTTCGCAACAGTCGGGGCAAGGACCGACCCGGAAGCTGGAGGAGCCAACTGATGTCGCACCGCCGCTCGTTAGTCGTCGTGGGACACGGCATGGTGGGTCACAAGTTCGTGACCGCCGCCGTCGAGCACGGGCTGACCGACGGCTGGGAAATCACCGTGCTGGGCGAGGAGCCGCGGCCGGCCTACGACCGCGTCGGGCTGTCCTACTACTTCGCGGGCTCCACGGCTGAGGACCTCTCGCTGCTGCCGGACGGGCACTACGAGGACTCGGCGGTACGACTGGAACTGTCCGCCAAGGTCGTCCGCATCGACCGCGACGCGCGCCTCGTGCACCTGGCCGACGGCCGCTCGTTCCACTACGACGCGCTGGTTCTGGCCACCGGGTCCTACCCATTCGTGCCGCCGGTGCCGGGCCACGAGGCCACGAACTGCTTCGTCTACCGCACGATCGAGGACCTCGAGGCGATCAAGTCCGCCGCAGCCGACGCCACCACCGGCGCGGTCATCGGTGGTGGTCTGCTCGGCCTGGAGGCCGCCAACGCCCTGCTGAACCTGGGACTGACGACCCACGTCGTGGAGATGGCGCCGCGGCTGATGCCGCTGCAGGTCGACCCCGGCGGCGGCGAGATGCTGGCGCGGCACATCGAGGCCCTCGGGGTGCAGATCCACCTCGGCGCGCGCACCGAGTCGATCGTCGCCGACGACCGCGGCCGGGTCGCCCAACTGCGCCTGGCCGACGCCGAGCCGTTGGACATCGGCGTGCTGGTGTTCTCGGCCGGCATCCGGCCGCGCGACGAACTGGCGCGCGAGTGCGGTCTCGCGATCGGCGAGCGCGGTGGCGTCGTCGTCGACGAGACCTGCCTGACCTCCGACCCGGCTGTTTACGCGATCGGCGAGGTGGCTTGCGCGTTGGGTCGAACCTACGGTCTGGTCGCCCCCGGCTACGCGATGGCCGAGATCGTCGCGAACCGGTTGGGCGGCGGTGCGGGCTCGTTCACCGGCGCGGACATGTCGACCAAACTCAAGCTGCTCGGCGTCGACGTCGCCAGCTTCGGCGACGCGTTCGGGGACACCCCCGGCTCGCTGGAACTGACCTACGCGGACTCGGTTTCCCGTACCTACAAGAAGATCGTCGTCTCCGACGACGGCTCCAAGCTGCTCGGTGGCGTGCTGGTCGGCGACGCGTCGCTGTACATGACGCTGCGGCCGATGGTCGCCTCCTCGGTCACCCTGCCGCCGAATCCGGAGGAGCTGATCCTCCCGTCGCGCTCCGGCGCTCCCGCCGGGATCGGCCCGGTCGCGCTGCCGGACGAGGCGACGATCTGCTCCTGCGAGAACGTCGACAAGGGTGCGATCGTCAAGGCGATCTGCGCCGGCGCCGACTCGATCGGGGCGATCAAGGGCTGCACCAAGGCCAGCACCGGTTGCGGATCCTGTCTGCCGCTGGTGAAAGCGCTGCTCAACCACGAGTTGGAGAAGCAGGGCGTCACGCTCAGCAAGGCCATCTGCGAGCACTTCGCCTACAGCCGCGCCGAACTGTTCGACATCGTCCGGGTCACCGGGGCGAAGTCCTTCGGTGAGGTGCTCGCCTCGCACGGCACCGGCGGGCGCGGCTGCGACATCTGCAAGCCCGCTTTGGGGTCGATCTTCGCCAGTCAGACCAACGAGTACGTCCTGGACCGCAAGCACGCGCCGCTGCAGGACACCAACGACCACCTGTTGGCGAACATGCAACGCAATGGCACCTACTCGGTGGTGCCACGGATTCCCGGCGGTGAGGTGACTCCGGAGGGCCTGATCGCCATCGGCCAGGTGGCCAAGGAGTTCGGCCTCTACACGAAGATCACCGGCGGGCAGCGCATCGACCTGTTCGGCGCCCGCGCCGAGCAACTGCCGCTGATCTGGCAGCGCCTGGTCGCCGCCGGCTTCGAGTCCGGCCACGCCTACGGCAAGGCGTTGCGCACGATCAAGTCCTGCGTCGGCAGCACATGGTGCCGGTTCGGCGTCCAGGACTCGGTGGGCATGGCCGTGGCCCTGGAGTTGCGCTACCGAGGGCTGCGGGCGCCGCACAAGATGAAGTCCGCGGTCTCCGGGTGCGCGCGCGAGTGCGCCGAGGCGCGGAGCAAGGACTTCGGGATCATCGCGACCGAGAAGGGCTGGAACCTCTACGTCTGCGGCAACGGCGGCATGGTGCCCAAGCACGCCGTCGAGTTGGCGCGGGACCTCGACGACCGGATGCTGATCCGGTTGATCGACCGGTTCCTGATGTTCTACATCCGCACCGCCGACCGCCTGCAGCGCACGGCACCGTGGTTGGAGAACCTCGACGGGGGCATCGACTACCTCAAGCAGGTCCTCGTCCACGACTCGTTGGGCATCTGCGCGGACCTCGAGGCCGACATGGCCCGCCATGTCGCGACCTACGCCGACGAGTGGGCGGCCACGATCGCCGACCCGGAGAAGCTGAAGCGATTCGTGTCATTCGTGAACGCCCCGGACGTGCCGGACCCCGCTATCACCTTCGTCCCGGAGCGCGACCAGATCCGCCCGGCGCGCACCGGCGAGCAGGGCGAGCTGCACGTGATCGCCGGGCCGACCTTGGCTGTGCGCACGACCGGTGACGCCGGTATGCCGGTGCGCTCGTGAACGAGTTGGCCGAGTCGTTGGAGGTCCTGGAGCTGGGCACCGGCTGGGTCGACGTGATCGCCGAGGCCGAGCTGGAGACAGAGGTCGGCGTTCCGGCGCTGGTCGGCGCCCACGCGGTTGCGGTGTTCCGCACGCACGACGGGGAGCTGTTCGCGGTGTCCAACATCGACCCGCGCACCGGTTCGTCGGTGATCGCCCGCGGGATCGTCGGGTCCCGCGGCGAAATTCCGACGGTCGCCTCGCCGTTGTACAAGGAGGTGTACGACCTGCGGACCGGGTACTGCCTCGACGACCAGTCGAAACGGCTGGAGCCGTACGAGGTGCGGATCGTGGGTGGGATCGTTCAGGTCAGGGGCATCGATGGCGGTCGATAGCGTCGAGCACATGGTCGACTCGGTCCTGGCGGACCCGTCGATGGGTGCGCCGTTGACCGGATTCACCGTCGCTGTCACGGCATGCCGGCGACGCGAGGAGCTCTGCGGTCTGCTCGAGCGTCGCGGCGCCCGGGTGATCTCCGCGCCGGCCGTCTCGGTGCGCCCGTTGACGGACGATCGGGAGCTGCTCGCGGCCACGCAGGCGTGCTTGGCCGATCCGCCGTCGATCGTGGTGGGTACGACCGGCGTCGGGTTCCGCGGCTGGATGGAAGCGGCCGACGGGTGGGGCCTGGGCGACGACCTGCGAGCTGTTCTGACGAAGGCTCAGATCTTGGCCCGTGGGCCCAAGGCGATGGGCGCGATCCGTGCCAACGGGCTGCGGGAGTCCTGGGCGCCGGTCTCGGAGTCGCTGCGCGAGGTGCTTGACCACCTACGGGCAGACGCGATCGCCGGCGTGCGCATCGCCGTGCAGCTGCACGGCGACCCGGAGCCGGAGCTCGTTGACGGCCTGCGCGCGGCCGGTGCTGACGTGTTGACGATTCCCGTCTACCGCTGGGCGCCGCCGGACGACATTGCGCCGCTGGTCCGCCTGGTCGAGACGATCGCCGCCCGCAACGTCGACGCGGTCCTGTTCACCAGCAAGCCCGCCGTCGCCTCGTTGCTCGAAGTGGCCGCCGCCACCGGCCGACGCGATGCGGTGGTCGCGGCCTTCCGTGGCGACGTGGTGGCGGCCTGCGTGGGCCACGTCACCGCCGAGCCCCTCGAAGCCCTCGGAGTACGTACGCTGCAACCAGAACGTCCTCGGCTGGGTGCGCTGGTGCGCGTGGTCGCCGAGGAGTTGCCCGGTCGCAGGCCGTCCGGGTTGGTGGTCGACGGACGCAAGTTGGAACTTCGGGGGCATGCGGTGCTGGTGGATCAGCGGGTCATCGAGCTGCCCCCTGCCCCGATGGCGGTTCTGCGCGCGCTGGCCGAGCAGCCCGGTCGGGTGATCTCCCGGGCCCAACTGGTACCCCGGCTGCCCAGCGGCGACGCCGCCAGCGAGCACGCCGTGGAGATGGCGGTCACCCGGCTGCGCGCGGCCCTGGGCGACGGAAAATACGTTCAGACGGTGGTCAAGCGCGGCTACCGGCTGCGGGTCGAATCGTGAGCGCTGCGACCCTCATCGCGGTCGCGCACGGCAGTCGGAGCCCCGAGCCGCAGGAGAACGTGCGACGGCTGCTGGACGCCGTCCGCGCGGCCCGGCCGGGCCTGAACGTCCGCGAGGCCTACATAGAGCTCGCCGAGCCCTCCGTGCCGGACGTGCTGCGCTCGCTCGCCGGGCGCGCGGTGGTGGTCCCGCTGCTGCTCGGCAACGGCTATCACATCGCGCACGACGTGGCCGGGGTCGCGGCGGCGCACCGCGACGGGCTGCCGTGTGCCCCGGCGCTGGGCCCGTCCGACCTGCTGATCGACGCACTGGTCGACCGACTCGCCGTCGCTGAGGCGGGGTCGAAGCCCGAGGGACCCGTGGTGCTCGCCGCGGCCGGGTCGTCCGACCCCCGCGCGCAGGCCGACGTCGAGACCATGGCCGGCCGGCTCGCTGCACGGCTGCGCCGCCCGGTGGTCCCCGCGTACAACACCAGCGCCCGGCCCGGGGTCGCCGAGACTGTCGTGCGCCTGCGAGCTGCCGGGCACACCTCGATCAGCATCGCCAGCTATCTGTTGTGGCCCGGCCGGTTCGCCGCCGAGGTCGCCGAGGCCGGCGCCGACTTCGTGGCCGGTCCGATCGGCGTCCAGCCGGCGCTGGCCGAGCTGGTCCTGGCCCGCTACGATGCGGCCTGCCTGACCTCGGCTGCCGCACTGACCGCCTGATCCTCGGGCGGCCGGGGCATCACCGGCGCGCCGCTAGGCTTGGGCGGTGATGCTCCGCCTCTACGACACCGCCGCGCGCTCGGTGCGCGAGTTCGTGCCCGCGCAGCCCGGCAAGGTCTCGATCTACCTGTGCGGGGCCACCGTGCAGGCGCCGCCGCACATCGGGCACATCCGGTCCGGGGTCAACTTCGACGTCCTGCGGCGGTGGCTGGAGCACACCGGGCAGGCGGTCACGTTGGTCCGCAACGTCACCGACATCGACGACAAGATCCTGCGCCGCGGCGACGAGGAGGGCGTGCCCTACTGGGTCGTCGCCGCCCGTAACGAGCGGGCGTTCACCTGGGCCTACGACACCCTCGGCTGCCTGCCGCCGACCGTCGAGCCGCGGGCCACCGGGCACGTGCCCGAGATGATCGATCTGATGCACCGTCTGATCGCGGTCGGCGCGGCCTACGCCGCCGGCGGCGACGTGTATTTCTCGGTCGGCTCGTTCCGCGACTACGGCGCCCTGTCCGGGCAGAAGCCGGACGCGATGCAGCCGGCCGCCGACACCGACGTAGAGACCCACAAGCGCGACCCGCGCGACTTCGCGCTGTGGAAGTCGGCCAAGCCCGGCGAACCGGCCTGGGACACCCCGTGGGGCAGCGGCCGTCCGGGCTGGCACCTCGAATGCTCGGCGATGGCCGGCAAGTACCTCGGCCCCCGGTTCGACATCCACGGCGGCGGCCTGGACCTGGTGTTCCCGCACCACGAGAACGAGATCGCCCAGTCCAAGGCCGCCGGCGACGACTTCGCGGCCTACTGGATGCACAACGGCTGGGTGACCACCTCCGGGGAGAAGATGAGCAAGTCGCTGGGCAACTCGCTGTTGGTCTCCGAGATGGTGAAGCGGGTGCGGCCGATCGAGTTGCGGTACTTCCTATCCGCGCCGCACTACCGATCGATGGTCGAGTACTCCGACGACGCGCTGACCGAGGCCGGGTCGGCGTTCGCCCGCATCGAGACGTTCCTGCGCAACTCAACCGACCTGGTCGGTCCGGTCGAGGCGACCGAGGTCGGCGACGCCTTCGCCGCCGCGATGAACGACGACCTGGGCACGCCGGCCGCGTTCGCCGCGGTGCACAACGCGGTCCGCGAGGGCAACTCGGCGTTGGCCGCCGGCGACAAGGACACCGTTGTCGCGACGGCCGGGCAGGTACGCGCGATGCTCGGCGTGCTGGGGCTCGACCCGGGCCTGCCGCCTTGGCTGCAGTCCGGTTCGGCGGACCTGACGCAGGTGGTGGATCGCTTGGTGCAAGTGGTTCTGACGGAGCGTCAGGCTGCCCGGGGCCGTAAGGACTTCGCGGCGGCCGACGGCATCCGCGACGGCCTGCGGGCGGCCGGGATCCTGGTCGAGGACACAGCCGCCGGGTCACGGTGGACCATCGCTGCGCCGGGGGAGAACTGATGGCGGGCAACTCCCGGCGGCAGGGCGCAACCCGCAAGGACGGCAGCAAGAAGGGTGCGGTCGTCGGTTCCGGCGGCCAGAAGGCGCGCACACTGACCGGCCGGGGCCCGACCCCGAAGGCGTCCGAGCGCACCGGCCACCCGGCAGCTCGACGTGCGGCCGCCGACGCCAAGCGTGAGGCGACCGGAGCCCGACGCGGTCGCGACGGCGGCCCGCGCGCCCGTGGTGCCGCGCGGCCGGACAAGCAGCAGACCGAGATCGTCGTGGGCCGCAACTCCGTGCTGGAGGCGTTGCAGGCGGGCATCCCGGTGACCGCGCTGTACGTGTTGGAGAAGATCCCGTCCGACGACCGGGTGCGCGCAGTCCTGCAGCACGCCGCCGCGGCGGGCATCCCGATGCTCGAGGCACCGCGCGCCGAACTCGACCGGATCAGCGGCCGCGCCCTGCACCAGGGCCTGGCACTGGCCGTCCCACCGTACGAGTACGCCCACCCGGACGATCTGCTCGAGCGCGCCGACCGGTTGCGGCAGCCCGCGTTGATCGTCGCGTTGGACGGCGTCACCGACCCGCGCAACCTCGGCGCGATCCTGCGCTCGGCCGAGGCGTTCGGCGGCCACGGCGTGCTGGTCCCGGAACGCCGGGCCGCCGGCATGAGCGCGGGAGCCTGGAAGGCGGCCGCAGGTGCGGGTGGCCGGCTGCCTGTGGCCCGGGCAAACAATCTGACCAGGGCACTGCAGGCCTATCGCAAGGCCGGATTGCTGGTCGTCGTGCTCGACGGCGATGGCACCGTGGACATCGGCGACCTGGTCGCCGCCACCGAACCGCTGTGCCTGGTCGTCGGCTCCGAGGGCAAGGGCGTCTCGCGACTGGTCGGCGAGACCGCCGACGTCCGCGTGCGGATCCCGCTGGCGGGTCCGACCGAGTCGTTGAACGCCGGTGTGGCCGCGGGTGTCGCGCTCTACGAGGTGTCCCGGCAGCGCGCCACGCACTGATCGGGCCCCTGAACGGACCTGACGTGGCGCCGGATGTTTCCGGGCGCCGTGCCTGGATATTCCAATCGGACACGTCAGCGCCTACTCTGCTGCGTGCCGTCATCGGGAGGCCCACCCGAGGAGGAAGCGTGCGAGTTTCGGACGTGCTGCGCAGCAAGGGAACCGACGTGTTCACCGTGCACCCGGACACGCCGGTCCGCGATTTCCTCGACATCCTGGTCGAACGCCGTATCGGCGCCTGCGTGCTTTCCGTGGACAGCGCCACGATTGCCGGCATGGTGTCCGAGCGCGACATCGCCACCGGCCTGGCTCGCCGCGGTGCCGAACTGCTCGGCACGCCGGTCTCCGCGATCGCGTCCACCGACGTCATCACCGCTGCCCCGGACACGACGCTCGACGAAGTGATGCGCCTGATGACCGATCGGCGCTGCCGGCACCTCCCGATCCTGGAGAACGGACGCCTGGCCGGCCTGGTCTCGATCGGCGACGTCGTCAAGCACCGCATGGACGAACTGGAGTCCGAGCGCGAGGCCTTGGTCAACTACATCTCGTCGGCCGGCTGACCGCGCGACCACGGACCCGGCCCCGAGCCAAGTACGCTGGCCCGGGCCTGCCGGCGTGGCGCAATTGGTAGCGCACTCGACTTGTAATCGAGCGGTTCCCGGTTCGAGTCCGGGCGTCGGCTCTCAAAACCGCAGGTCAGCGGCCTGCGTCGCCAGCAGGCCAAGATCTCGAAGCGGCTGTCAACGTCGGTGCCAATGTCTCCGATGCGGGCATGGCGACCAGGCAGCGCCGCCCGCGCGGCTGCATCCGCAAGCGCGGCGGCTCGTATCAGGTGATCGTGCACGCCGGGACCGACCCGTTGACCGGCAAGACCGTCCAGCTCAGCGAGTCCACGACGGATGCGCGCGAGGCCGAACGCATCCGCACCCGGCTGCTCGCCCAGGTCGACAAGCAGCGCTC
>DATASX010000103.1 GCA_036269075.1 Sporichthyaceae bacterium | reverse complement strand
CCCGGAACTGCCCAAAACCCGATCCGGGAAGATCATGCGCCGCCTGCTGCGCGACATCGCCGAGAACCGAGACCTCGGCGATGTCACCACCCTGCTCGACCCCAGCGTCACCGACGCCATCCGCGACCGCATGAGCACCGGGACCGGCGGCGGCGAAGAAGGGTAAGGAAGGCGCGCCGGGCCCGCCAGGTGCGGGCCCGGTGCCGCTACGCGCTGCGTCGGCTAGGCAGTTAGGCTTGACCAATTAAGCAAATGCCATGTTCTGAGAGGTTCACGCCTTGCAAGAGCTTGTGCGATGACCGGTCCGGGAACTGCCTCACCCAGGATCGGTCCCTGACTTGCGAAACTCGACGCTATTTCCGCGGGCCGTCTCGGAGCTGACGAAAGACGGCCGGACGACTATCCTCTGTGGCTTACCTCACAAGTTCCGCCAACGGTTCGGGCGCGGAGGTCGTGGAGGCGGCAATTTGTTCGGGTTTCTGAGGTTCGGTAGTTCACGGTCGGCCTTGGGCAGCCGGGCAGATCTGGCCAGTTTCGAGACCTTGCATCTGGCCTCTCTTGCCTCGCCCGCGCTACGCGGTGGGCTCACTGCCGCCGGCGCCGGCAAGGCGGTGAAGCACCTTCGGGCGTTGTTGGGCACCGAGGCCGTTGCGATCACCGACGGTCAGCGGCTGCTGGCCTGGGACGGCGCAGGTGAGGCAGAGCTGGGCGCGTCGGCGACGGAGCATGCGCACGCCGTCATGACCACCGGTCGCTTCCAGATCCTGCCCGCCGGCCGCGGGGCCTCGATCCGGGAGGTCGTGATCACGCCGCTGGTCTCCGGAGACGTCGTCATCGGAACCTTGAGCGCCTACGTCGACTCCAGCTCGGCGGCCCTGATCCGGGCCGTCGACGAGGTCGGCCGGTGGGTCTCCGGGCAGTTGGAGCTGGCCGAGCTCGACGCCAGCCGGACCCGGGTGGCCGAGGCCGAGGTCCGGGCGCTGCGGGCGCAGATTTCGCCGCACTTCATCTACAACTCGCTGAACGCCATCGCGTCGTTCGTCCGGACCGATCCGGACCGCGCGCGGGAACTGCTGCTGGAGTTTGCCGACTTCACGCGCTACACGTTCCGGCGGTCCGGCGACTTCACCACGCTCGCCGACGAGCTGCGGGCGATCAATGCCTATTTACTACTGGAGCGCGCGCGGTTCGGGGATCGCCTCACGGTCACATTGCAGGTCGCGCCCGAGGTACTCCCGGTCTCGATGCCCTTTCTCTGTCTGCAGCCGCTGGTGGAGAACGCGGTCCGGCACGGCCTGGAGAACAAGGACGGACCGGGCAACGTGACGATCCAGGCCCAGGACCTGGGCGCGGACTGCCTGATCAGCGTCGAGGACGACGGGGTCGGGATGGCCCCGGAACGAGTCCGCGCGGCACTCGCCGGAGAGCCCGGCACGGACAGCATCGGACTGGGCAACGTGGACGAGCGGCTGCGCAAGATCTTCGGTGACGTCTACGGGTTGGTGGTCGCGACCGCGCCCGGGGCCGGGACCAAGGTCAGCCTGCGCGTGCCCAAGTTCCAGCCGGGAGTGCACGCATGACCGGGCCGGCGCCGGGCGGCCTGACCCTGCTGGCGGTCGACGACGAGGGCCCGGCCCTGTCCGAGCTGGTCTACCTGTTGCGTCGGAACAGCCTGGTCGAGCAGGTGCTGATCGCCCACAGCGGCGACGAGGCGCTGCGATTGCTGCGGCTGCGCCGAGTCGACGGGGTGTTCCTGGACATCCGCATGCCGGGCCTGTCCGGGATGGAACTGGCCGGTGTGCTCGGCCAGTTCCGCGACCCACCCCCGGTCGTATTCGTCAGCGCGTTCGAGGATCACGCCGTCGACGCGTTCGAACTGAAGGCGGTCGACTACGTGCTCAAGCCGATCCGACCGGAGCGGTTGGCGGAGGCCGTCCGCCGGGTGGCCGCATTGGCTGCCACCGATTCGCAGAGCTCGCCGACGCGGTCCAGTACGCCGGCCGGCGACAACGAGACGATCCCGGTGGAGCTCGCCGGGGTGACCCGGTTCATCGCCCGCCGCGACATTCGTTACGTGGAGTCCCACGGCGACTACGCGCGCCTGCACACCGCCGGCGGCACCCACCTGGTGCGGGTGCCGATGGCGACGCTCGAGGAGCGCTGGGCCGAGGCAGGCTTCATCCGGATCCACCGCAGTTATCTGGTCTCGCTCAGCCACGTCACCGAGGTCCGGCTGACCGGTGAGCAGGGCTCCGTCCTGCTCGGCGATGTGGAGCTGACGGTGAGCCGGCGGCACGCCCGAGCGCTTCGAGATGTGCTCGGCCGCCGACGCGCCCGCCCGGCGCGGCTGGGTCAGGATCAGCAGTAGGAACGTGTGGTGAGGTGGGTGCGTGAAGGAGATCGACCGATCGCGGCGGGTGGTCGTCACCGGGCCGCGGACTCGGTCGGCCCCGCGCCCGACCCATCGCGGCGTGTTCGATCTGGACGAGCAGACCCTCGTCGGTGAGGTCTACCTCCGCTCGCTGATGCGGGTGCAGCTGCGACTGGCGATGTCGGTCTGCCTGTCCGTGCTGCTGATCGGCGGCGGGCTGCCGCTGCTGTTCTCGCTCTGGCCCGCCACGCGGTCGTACCGGGTCGCCGGTCTCGAACTGCCGTGGCTGACACTCGGCGTCCTGGTCTATCCGGCGCTGCTGGCCGGCGGTTGGGCATACGTGCAGGCAGCCGAGCGCAACGAACGGAAGTTCACGGCGCTGGTCGAGCGCGGGTGAACACCGCCTACGGCGTGACCGCGATTGCCGTCGTGGTCGTGCTGAGCACGGTGATCGGTGCGTTCGGCCTGCGGATCTCGCGGACCACCTCCGACTTCTACGTCGCCTCCCGCGCGGTTTCGCCGTTGTGGAACGCGTCGGCGATCGCCGGGGAGTATCTCTCGGCGGCGTCGGTCCTCGGGGTGGCCGGGCTGATCCTGGCCTACGGCGCCGACATGCTCTGGCTGCCGGTCGGCTTCACCGGGGGCTACCTGATCATGCTGGCGCTGGTTGCGGCGCCGTTGCGCCGCAGCGGGGCCTACACGCTGCCGGACTTCGCCCAACTGCGACTGGCCTCGATCCCGCTCCGCCGGCTGGCCAGCGTCCTCGTCGTGATGATCTGCTGGCTGTACCTGATGCCGCAGTTCCAGGGTGCCGGACTGACCCTGCGCACGGTCGCCGGCGCACCACGTTGGGTCGGCGAGCTGGTCGTGGCGGTGGTCGTCATCGCTACTGTCGCGGCCGGCGGGATGCGCTCGATCACCTTCGTCCAGGCCTTCCAGTACTGGCTCAAGGTCACCGCGATCCTCCTCCCCGCGGTGTTCCTGGCCCTGGTCTGGCGCCACGACGGATCTCCCTCGCTGACCGGCAGGACCGCGCCGGAATTCCGGGCGGCCACCTCGATCACCGTGCCTGTGGACCAACGGATTCGCGTCTCGCAATCGGAACTGGCACGGGTCACCGGGACCGTCGACGGGGTGAAGTCAGCGGGCCGGCTGGTTCGCCTGAGCACCGGCGAGCATCGGGTGGGCGCCGGGACCAGCCTCGCTTTCGCCAAAGGCAGCCCGGTGCCGGTCACGACCGGCCTGCCCTCCACCACCGACGCGATCTGGTCGCGCCCGATGTCCCGGGGCGACGAGCACGCCCTGTACTCGACGTACTCGCTGATCATCGCCACGCTGCTGGGCACGATGGGCCTGCCGCACATCCTGGTGCGCTTCTACACCAACCCGGATGGGCGGGCGGCCCGCCGAACCACTCTCTCGGTGCTCGCGCTGCTCGGGCTGTTCTATCTGGGGCCGACCCTCTTCGGGGCGCTCGGCCGGATCTACACCCCGGACCTCCTCACCACCGGCCGCGTGGACTCGGTCGTGCTGGAGATGCCGACCCGGATGGTCTCCGGCGTCGGCGGGCAACTGCTGTCCGCCCTGGTCACCGCCGGTGCGTTCGCCGCTTTCCTGTCGACGGCGGCGGGCCTGACGGTGTCGACGGCATCCGTGCTGTCGCAGGACGTGTTCCGCTCGGGCCGGGTCCGTAACTTCCGTCTCGCCGCGATCCCGGCGGCGCTCGTGCCGCTCGGGCTGTCATTGGGCGCCGGCGGCATGGCAGTCGGGACCGCGGTGAGCCTGGCCTTCGCGGTGGCCGCCTCGACCTTCTGCCCCATGCTGGTGCTGGGCGTCTGGTGGCGCCGGTTGTCGACGATCGGGGCGGCGGCCGGGATGATCACCGGTGGCCTGCTGGCCGGCTCGGCGGTGCTCGCCACGATCCTGGGTGGGCCCTACCACGGCTGGGCCGGTGCGCTGCTGGCGCGACCGGCCGCGATCACCGTGCCGACCGCGTTCGCGATGATGGTCGTGGTCTCGCTGCTGACCCCGAATCATGTTCCGGCCCTGGTCAACCGCATCATGCTCCGGCTGCACGTCCCGGAGAGCGTGGCCGCGTTCCGCGACGACCGCTGAGCCTGCGCCTCAGCGCTCGACGAAGTACGGCACGGCGAAGGAGATGACCGTGCCCAGGCCGATGTAGAAGACGACCGGACCCGGGGTGGCGGCCAGGGCCGACCTCCGGGCCTGGCGACTGGGCATCGACAACCGCGCCCGGTCGTAGGCCATCACGTACGCCACGGCGCCGGCCAGTAGGCCCACCAACAACGAGAGCTCGAGAAAACCGAGCATGTTCCCCATCCGGAACCACCCCCAACTTCCGTGCAGTGCGGCCCGCGCCCCCGCGGATCACCGATCCTGTCGAACCAGTCTTATCAACCAGTACGTTTCGCGACGGTTTCGAAGCCGAGACCGCCTTGTCCGCTTCAGGCGGGTCGGGACAGGCGGCCGGCCAGGTCGGGGTGGTCGAGCAGGCCGGCGCCGATGCCGACGGCCAATGCGCCGGCCGCGAGCCAGACCGGCGCGGCGTCCAACGAGATGCCGCCGGTCGGGACGATCCGGGCCGCGGGGCGCACCGCCAGGACGGAGCGGAGCAGTTGCGGGCCGCCGACATGCGCCGGGAAGAGCTTGGCGATGCCGCGGGAGGTGGCGTCGAGCAGTTCACCCGGGGTGAAGCCGCCCTCGATCAGCGGGACTGCGGCCTGCGCTCGCACCGCGGGGACCGGGCAGGGGCTCACCAGGAATGCTGCCCCGGCGGCCCCGGCGGCCGCGGCGGCTTGCGCCTGCGCGGGTTCGAGCACCGTTCCGACGCCCAGGACCAGCGCCGGCCACGACGCTCGGACCTCGCGGACGGCCTGCTCCCAGCCCTCGGTGGTCGTGGTCAGCTCGACGATCGGGAGCCCGGCCGCGACGCAGCGCTGTACCTGTTCCAGCGCGGCGGCGCGATCCGGTGCCCGCAGGACCGGCAGCACGGTCGCCGACCGCAACCGTTCGGCCAGGTCGTCGACGTCGAGCGAGCTCATCGGCGCGCCTGCGGTCGCCGGTTCGGGTCGGAGGTGGTGGGCACTGTGACATTGATTCGCTCGCCGCGCTCACTCATCGTGCCCCGTCGAGCACGAGGGCGAGATCGTCGGGCCGCACAGCGCGGCCGAGGTCGTCGAGCGCCTGCAGTGCCTCCCGGGCGAGCCGATGGCCGGAGGCGAGGGCGGGCAAGGGCGCGTGGCCGTGCAGTCGGGCGTAGAGGTACCCGGCCGCGAAGGCATCGCCCGCGCCGACCGGATCGACAATTTCGACCGGCGTCGGAGCCAGCCCGACGCGTTCCGGGCCCGACCAGGCGACGGCTTCCCGCCCGTCGTCCTTGACCACAAACTCGGGCGGGTCGGGCAGCCGGCGGCGTACCTCGTTCGGGGTAAGGGTTCCCCAGAGCTCCTCGGCCTCGTCGCGTCCGACCAGGACCAGATCGGCCGCGGCAGCCATCCGGGCCAGGCAGTCGGCCGCGGCTTCCGCGGACCACAGCTTCGCCCGATGGTTGACGTCGAAGGAGACGGAGTACGGCCGCGGCTTGGCGAGCAGCCGATCGAGCAGTGCGACGCAGTGCTCGGACAGCGCCGCGGTGATGCCGGACAGGTGCACGTGCCGGACCCCGACGAAGGCGTCCGGCGCAGGCACGAGCCGGGAGGCCGCGGAGCCGGCCCTCAGGTAGCTGACGGTGCGCTGCGCCGGCGTCCATTCCCGGACATAGGCACCGGTGCGGCCGCCGGGCTCGAGGTGCAGCGCGCGGACGTCGACGCCCTCCCGGACCAGGCGTGCCTGGACGCGGCGGCCGAGGACGTCGTCGCCGACCGCGCCTACGAACCGCACCGGCAGACCGAGCCGGGACAGATGAACCGCGACGTTGAACTCGGCGCCACCTTCGCTGATCGTGGCGGTCTGGCTGTCCGCCATGGACCGCGTCGAGAACACGATCAGCGGTTCACCGACGCAGGCCACCGAGCCGGTCATGACCCCATCGCCGCCGCCAACGCGTGCAACGCCAAGCCCTGTCCCCACGGCTGCGGCCGATCGTCGCGGATCACGGAGTAGCCGAACGGCATCAGTTGCAGCACCGTCCCGGCGCTGACCCGCGTGAGCTGACCATCCGTCAGATATCCGAGGGCGCCGCGCACCGCCGCCCATCCGGCTTTCGCCAACCTGTCGTCTCCGAGCGGCCCGGCGGCGCGGAGCAGCGCGGCCCCGAGGCCCGCGGCGGCCGAGGTCTCCAGGACGCCGCGGTTCTCCGGCTGCCCGTCGACCAACACGTCCCACACGCCGTGAGCGGGTTGGCAGGCGATGAGCGCGCGCAGCTGCCGCTCCAGGCGTTCACGGACCTCGGGCACGTCGCCGGCCGCCTCGACGAGGTCGACCCCGGCCAGCGCCACCCACGCGTTGGCCCGGCCCCAGAAGCACCAGATCGTCTCGTCGCGGTGCGAGCCATGGGCGAACAGTCCGGAGTCCGGGTGCTGCAGCAGCTCGGCGTGTGCCACCCACTGCCGAGCAGCCTCGGCCACCAGGTCGCCGCGCTCCAGCAGGAGCCCGGCGTGCAACAGGAACGAGCCGGCCATGAACACCGTGTCCGCCCACACCCCACCGGGCCAGTGCTCCAGCGCGCCGTTGCCGGCCCGGGTGAACGGAGCCTCTTTCTCCAACCAGGCAAGGCAATCCACGACGACTTCCCGCAGGTCCGGGCGCCCGTTCGCGCGCGCGGCAACAGCGGCAGCCGCTGCGGGCGCAAGGTGGTTCACGTGCTCGAGCACCGCCGGCACAGTGGTCAGGAACTCGCACACCGGGTCCGGGGGAGCCAGGCCGCGAGCTGCAGCGACGCGCAGCATGCCCAGCAGGGCGACGCCCTCGCCCCAGAACCAGGAGCGCAACCCCAGCTGCCAGGAGGCGGCCGAGACGGCGTCGCTCAGCGCTTCCAGTTCCGGCCGACCCAACTCGGGCAGCAGTGGCCGCGGCGGTACGGCCGGCTCCGCCGAGGACAGGTCCTCACCGAGCACCGCTCACCCCGCTGCACGGTTCCAGGCGGCGGCCTGCCTGCAGGTCGAGCACCAGGCGCTCGCCGCCCCACTTCGCGTCCAGCAGTCGGTCGCCGAACCGGCAGAGGACGGCGGGGTTGTCCAGGTGCGGCGGGTCCTCGGGACGACCGGAGGTGTCGAGGTCGACGGCCAGACCGTCGCGCAGGAACGCCCCGGCCCAGGACAACTGCAGCGTTCGCCCGTCCGGCGCGATCCAGCTCACCCGGTCGTCCTCGACCGCCGGCTCCGCGAGACGCGCCACCCAGGCCGCGAAATCGGTTCCCTGGCCCACCGTCGCGACCCAAGCAGTGCCCGCGCCGACCGGTAGCCACTCCTGCCAGGCGGTGTCGCCGGCACGTACCGGTCGCACACCGCCGGAGGTGGCCACGGCGACGAATCCGGTGCCCATGCGCGCCGCGAGCCAGCTGCCGCTGATCCGCCACTCGTCGCACCGGGCGGCCGGGAGCCACAGGTGGGTTCGACCTGAGGATCCGTCAGAAGGCAGTGCATGCAGGGCCAGCACCACGTCGCGGTCCTGCCGCACCTGTGGCAGCACCCGATGTCCGGACCATGCATTCGGCCGCGCCGACCCGCCCGTGTCGGAGTTGGCCGGGTCGGTCACGAAAACCTGGAATTCCGGCCCGAGCGTCGCGCCCCACACGTGCTCCTGCAGGCCGGGCAGCCCGGCCCGGTAGTCCTGGACACTGGAGAGCATGGCCGCAGGCGTGCGCCAGACCCGCAGGTCCGAGCCGTAGGGGCGATCGAGCAGGTCGCGGGAGAACGCGTAGTCGCCCCGGTACACCTGCTGTCCCCACCAGTCCGACGGTTCGGCGCCCGCGATTCGGCGCACGATCTCCGGCACCCGATACACCTGGGCCGTGGCCAGTGCGGCGCCGGGCAGCAGTTGTTCGTTGAGCGCCCCGACCCCGGCCAGCAGCCACAGGATCGGCGCGGTCTCCTCCAAACGTGAACTGCGCAGGGTCCGTACGTACGACCGGCCGTGGGCGGCGCCGTGCACGCCGCGCCAGGAGTTGCTCGCCAGCGTCAGCAATGTCTTGTCCAGCAGGGCTTCCGCAGCCGCGCGCAACTCCTCGTCCGGATCGAACTCGATCAGGGTGACCAGGGCCAGCGCGTCGATCGCCAGGTAGGCGTTGGAGTCGAACTCGCTGAACCCGTGCTCGAGCTTGCGGTGGATCCAGGCCGCCGCGAGCGCACCGCCCGCCGCGGCGTGTTCGGTCCCGGTGCGCCCGTCGACGGCGAACCGCCGGTCCGGCCAGGTCGACCCGGCTAGCCGCTGAGCGACGTGCCAGACCAGTTGATGGTTCTCGGTGAAGTAACACATGGCGTCCAAGCCGGGCTGGGTGATCCAGTACTTCATCGCGGTCAGGGCGTTGGCGACCCCGTCGCGCAACCCGTCCGGCCAACGCTGCGCGGGGATCCGGTGCCACAGGTGCAGCAGGCCGAGCACCTCGAAGTCGGCACAGTCGCCACGGTTGGTGATCCGGACCGACGCGGAAGCCAGGTCGGCGATCTCGACCTTCCCGCGGGCCAGCGCTGCGGCGGTGCCGACGCGCTGCCCGACGTGCTCCAGCACCTCCGCCCGCCACTGCTCCGGCCCGCCGACGGCGACTCCGCGGTGGGCGTCGGGCAGTCGGGCGACCGTGAACCGTCGGTGGACGGGGGCCTTGTCGTCGTCGAGGCGGACCTCCAGGACGGCCTCGCCCTGGGCCGGCAACGGCACGTCGACCCTTCCTTGGTCATCGAGACGAAGTCGGTGCGTGGTCGTCCCGACCCTCACGCGCAGTGCGACGCCCGGCGGACCGGTGAGGGTGGCGTCGAACTCGGCGGCCCAGGACGGGTTTCCGAGCTCCTCGAGCACCCGTTCGGCGACCGTGCTGCGGTACTCGTCGGCCGCCGGGTTCGGGATCACGACCCGGACCGGCAGGCCGAGGACCCGCGCCCGGAGGACGTGCCGGCACTCGCGGAACGCGACCTGCCAAGTGGCCACAACGAGGTCGGTGGTCCGTGAGGGCAGCCGCACCCGGACCGTGTGCGCATGCGGCTCCATGTACGTGAACCCGTCGTGCTCGAGCACGAGTTCACCGCCGAGCCAACACCGGAACGGGCCGGTGCTCGCCACCTCGAGCAGCCGTTCCTCGGCCTGATCGACCTCGAGCCGGGTGGCGGCCACCGCCTCCCGGTACTCCGGGGTGGAGCAGAACGCGCTCCAGTCGACGAAGCCGTCCGGGGCGACGTGCCGTCGGGTCCAGGTACCGATCTGCGGACCGGCGGTTGTCGGCCACCCGACCGGCCCGTCCTCCACCAACGCCGGCAGGTCCGGTTGCATCGGGAACGGGTGGCGCTGGAAGAGTCGGCGCTTCAGCGGCGCGACGTCGGGCCCGTTCGTGAGCACCCACCGACCCGTCGGGCCCCACGGCTCCCCCGCCGCGTCCAGCACCGCGTCGAGGTCCTCGCACGGGCGCGACCAGACCGGTGAGACCAGCCAGTCGCGGACCGTGCCGTCCGGGTCGAGCCGGTGCACGGTACGGCCGGTCGGCGGGTGAGCCATGCCCGCTGTCTACCGGGCGCGGGTGGCTTCCCGGCCTCTCAGCGGCCGCGGCGATCAGGAGTTCGCCGTTCCGTCATCTGCTCGTCAGGTGCAGGGCCCGCGAATTCGCCCTCGGCCGGCGATATCCAGGCAGGTATGCAGATCCGTCATGCCACTCATCCCGACGAGTTGCCCCGGCTGGACACCGCCGGTCTGCGCGAGCGGTTCCTCGTCGACGGTTTGTTCGCCCCCGGTGAGGTGCGCCTCGTGCTGACCCATCACGACCGGGTCGTACTCGGCGGTGCGTGTCCCGACGGTGCGGCGCTGCCGTTGCCGGTCCCGGACCAGTTGCGCGCCCCGAGCTTCACCGATCGGCGCGAGCTCGCCGTGATCGGCATCGCGGGCGAGGGTCAGGTCGAGGTCGGCGGCGAGAAATTCGGGGTGGCCCGGGGCGACGTGCTCTACGTGGGTCGCGGCTCGGGTGACCTGACCTTCCACGGGGAAGCCAGGTACTACCTGCTGTCCGCACCGGCGCAGCGCACGCACCCGACCCGGCTGGTCACCCGGGACGCGGCCGAGGCGCTGTACCTGGGCACAGCGGCCGAGGCGAACGTCCGCGTGATCCGCAAGTACGTGGGCGCCGCCGGTGCCGCGTCCGACCAGCTCACCGTCGGCATCACCGAGCTGGCCGCGGGCAGCGTCTGGAACACGATGCCCTGCCACACCCATGACCGACGCAGCGAGACCTATCTGTACTTCGAGCTCGGGGAGGGTCGGGTGGTGCATCTGTGCGGCCGCCCGCAGGAGACCCGCAACCTGCTGGTCGCCGACGAACAGGCCGTGATCTCGCCGTCCTGGTCGGTGCACTTCGGCGCAGGGACCCGGAACTACTCGTTCGTCTGGTCCACCGTCGGAGAGAACATGGCCTGGGACGACATGGATCCCGTCGCCACAGCCGACCTTCGGTGAGTTCACCGGACTTCGGTCTGCACGGCCGCACCGCACTGGTGACCGGGGCGCGGACCGGGATCGGCCGGGCCTGCGCGCTGACGTTGGCCGCCGCCGGCGCGGACGTGCTGTGCTGGGGCCGCAATGGCGATGTCGGCGACACCGCCGAGCGGATCCGGGCCGCGGGCCGGGAGGCTTTCGCGGTCGGGGTGGACCTCGCCGATCTCGACGCCACCGGCGCGGAGATCGACCGCGTGCTGGCCGAGCATCGCGTCGACGTGCTGGTCAACAACGCGGGCATCATCCGCCGGGCGCCGGCGGCGGCGACGTCGCTGGAGTCCTGGCGGGAGGTCCTCGACATCAACCTCGACGCGGCCTTCGTGCTGGCCACCGCCGTCGGTCGGCGGATGTTGGCCGACCGCTGGGGTCGGATCGTCAACATCGCGTCGCTACTGTCGTTCCAGGGCGGGATCCTCGTGCCCGCCTACACCGCGAGCAAGCACGCCCTGGCCGGACTGACCAAGGCATTGGCCAACGAGTGGGCCCCGCAGGGCGTCACGGTCAACGCCGTCGCTCCGGGTTATCTGGTCACCGACAACACCGCGCCGCTGCGGGCCGACCCGGTGCGCGAGCCGGCGATCCGGGGCCGCATCCCGGTCGGTAGCTGGGGTGAGCCGGCGGACGTCGCCGCCGCGGTCGTGTTCCTTCCCTCGCCGGCTGTCCGATACGTCAACGGCCACGTGCTCGTCGTCGACGGGGGATGGCTGGCGCGCTGACTACACGGTGAAGTGGACTCCGGTCAGTTCCTCCGAGACGGTCCACAGCCGGTGCGCCAGCCCGGCGTCGTGCGACTGGGCGCTGGAGGTGACCAGCCGTGGGTAGCCGCGCATCTGGCCGAAGCCGTCGGGACCGTAGTACTGGCCACCGCCGACGGTCGGGTCGGTGGCAGCACGCAGCGTCGGCAGCGCTCCGCGGGCGGCGGGCTGCGCGACCAGCGGCGCGAGCACCGGCGCGATCCTGCGCAGCGCGGCGGGCAGGTGGCGCACCAGTTCGGTGTCCGAGGCGCCCGGGTGGGCGGCCAGCGCGAGGGTGGTCGTGTCTGCGGCTGCGAGTCGGCGCTGGAGTTCGTAGGTGAACATCAGGTTGGCCAACTTGGACTGGCCGTAGGAGCCGGGGCGGCTGTAGCTGCGCTCCCAGTGCAGGTCGTCGAAGTGGATCTGCGCGCGGATGCGGTGCCCGATGCTGCTGACCGTGACGACCCGTGAGCCGGGGGTGGCCAGCAGGCGGTCGAGCAGCAGGCCGGTCAACGCGAAATGGCCCAGGTGGTTGGTTCCGAACTGAAGCTCGAAGCCGTCGGCGGTGCTCGTCCGGGGCGGGTACATGACGCCGGCGTTGTTGATCAGCAGGTCGATGCGGGGGTGCCGGTCGGACAGCTCGGCGGCCGCGCTCCGCACGGAGGCCAGCGAGGCCAGGTCCAACTGCTGCACCGTCAGATCCGCGCCGGGGACGGCCTGCGCGATCCGGGCGGCGGCCTGCTTGCCGCGCTCGGGGTCGCGGACGGCCAGCACGACGGTGGCCCGGTGGGCGGCCAGCGCCCGCGCCGTCTCGAAGCCCAACCCGGTGTTGGAGCCGGTCACCACTGCAACGCGGCCGCTCTGGTCGGGGATGTCGTTCTCGGTCCAGTGCTCGCTCATCGCAGTCTCCGTCCGTAGTTACAGACCATCGGTCTCTTACGCTAAGAAACCAACGGTCTCTTGTCAAGAGACTCGTGGTCTGTAATCTGGGGGAGTGGAGTTCGCCCGCGCCCGCAGCGAGGAACAGCGCGAGGTCCGGCGCCAGGTGATCCTGGAGACCGCGGCCGGGATGCTCGCGGAGATGCCGGTCGCCGAGCTGAGCCTCAACGAGCTCAGCCGCCGGGTCGGGCTGGCGAAGTCGAACGTGCTGCGGTACTTCGAGTCCCGCGAGGACGTGTTGCTCCAACTGCTGGACCGAGCTGCTCGGCTGTGGCTCGCCGACGTCCTGGAGGAACTCCCCCGGACCGTGCGCGCCGGGAGGTCCGCGAAGCGACGGGGCGACCAACTCGCCGAGGTGCTGAGCACGACCCTGCGTCGGCACACCGTGCTCTGCGACCTGATCAGCGCCCAGCCGGCGGTGCTGGAGCACAACGTCTCCGCCGACGTGGTTCTCCGGTTCAAGCAGGCCGGGTACGACGGGCTGGAGCTGCTCGCTGCCGAGGTCCGCCGGCACGTCCCGGAACTCGGCGCGGAGGCCGGCCGGATCTGCCTGCTGGCGCTGGTGCTGGCGGGCGCTTTCTGGTCGTACAGCTGTTTGTCCCCGGCGACCATCGAGGCGTACGCCCGCGATCCGCGGCTCTCCGAGTTCAGCATCGATCTCGGGCCGGCGCTGGAGCAGACGTTGGCGACCTTGATCGCCGGGACGTTGGCCCGCGGCTGAGCCGGCCGGGAGAGGTTTTACGTCTCGATGGGCGTGGTTTCAGGCATTCACCTGATTTGCCCTGTTTGGCGTGTCACCCTGCGCAAATGAGCAATCGTCTGGGTGTTGGCGCGGCGCTGATCATGGTGACCGCGTTGGCCGGCTGTGCCGGGCCTGGGGGTGCCGGCCTGGCGGCGGCGGGCGCGGGCGTTGCTTCGCCGACGGCACCCGCGGCGGCTGCGGCTGCGGCTGCGGCTGCGGCTGCACAGCCGAGCGTCAACACCGCGGTGATGGCACCGGCGGAGCCCGCGCGCGGCGATCGGATCGGGCCGCCGGCGCTGGGTCCGGTGGCGGCCGGGCAACGGCCGCCGCAGGTCGTGGTGTTCGGGTTCGACGACTCCGGCAACGCCGTCGAGAACACCGACGGGACCTATGCGATCTTCGACTACTGGCGGAAGGTCTCACGGGCCTACAACGCCCGCATGACGTTCTTCCTGTCCGGCCCGATGCTGTTGACCAGCCAGACCCTGCACACCTACGACGCCCCGCAGCTCGGCCCGGGCAACTCGCACATGGGCTTCGCGTTCGACCACGCCGAGACACTGCCGGGCGAGAGCCAGCTCGACGCGGTGCGCCACGAGATGAACAACCTCAAGGGCGCCTACGCCGAGGGGAACGAGATCGCCACCCACTACGGCGGCCACATCTGCGGCAAGTCCCCGGGCGCGGTCGGGTCGTTCAGCGCGGCGGACTGGGAACACGAGGTCGAGCAGTTCGACAAGATGGTCGACAACGCCAACCAGACCAACAACCTGACCCCGCCGGTGAACCTGGGCTTCACGTCCAAGGACATCGTCGGCTCACGAACCCCCTGCCTGGAAGGCAACTTCCACAATCTGTACCCGGTGCTCGCCAAGCACGGATACACCTACGACACCAGCCCGACCCCGTTCGTCCGCTGGCCCTACCGGGGCACCTCGGACACCGGCCCGACGAACCTGTGGACGATCGGACTGCCCGACTGGCACATGTACGGGTCGACTCGCTACGAGCTCGGCATGGACTACAACATCTGCGCCTGGCACGACCCGGACTGCGAGGACCGCTGGGTGAGCCCGGCTACCTCGGACCAGTGGGGCCAGCAGATGCTGGACACCGAACGTGCGTACTTCGAGAAGTCCTACACGGGCGACCGCGCCCCGATCAACTTCGGCAACCACCCCGAGATGTGGGACCACGGCACTTACACCCGGGCGATCGCCTCGATCGCCAAGGAGGTCTGCAACAAGCCCGAGGTGCGCTGCGTCAGCTACGGCGAACTCGCCGGCTGGTTGAACACCGTGCCGGCCGCCCAGTTGGACTCCTGGCGCACCGGCAGCTTCCCGCACTACACCGACCCGAATCCGCCCGCCTACGGCACTGCGGTCCGCAACGTCCTGATGCCGCCGATGTTGGCCCCGAAGCCGCCGCACAAGGACAAGGCGCCGCAGCCGGAGGGGTTGCCGCAGCCGGACAAGTCGCCGCAGCCGACCAGATCGCCGCACCCACGGGCCACCGCAATGCCGGCGGTCGCATCGGAGCGCCGGACACCGTCGCCGAACTGACGCCGGCGGCTGGTCAACCGGCCCAGCGTGGGGTCACGTCGTTGACGTGGCTCGGGTCGGGCCGCACGCCCTGCGAGTAGTCGGCGAACGGGCCGTCGCGGCGGGCTACCGAGGCCGGTACGCCTTCGCGTTCGGCGAACTCGATGAACTCCAGCGCCTCCGGGGTGTTGCGCAGCATCCCGTCCAGCAGGCTGCCGACCAGTTGCGTGGAGCCCAGACCCTGGTTGGCGTAGGCCTGGTTGATCACCAGCTTCATCGCGGTGAGCTGGTTGAGCGGGATGCTCATCAGCTGTTGGGCGGTCTCGTGGACGCGTTGCTCCAGTTGGTCGAACGGCACGGCGTCGTTGACCAGTTCGAGCGCCTTGGCCTCGACGCCGGTCAGTGCTTTCCCGGTCAACGCGTACTCCTTGGCCTTGGTGAGTCCGAGCCGGTAGACCCACATGCCCGCGTGGTGGCAGCCCCACATGCGCGAGTAGGGCGTGCCGATCACCGCGTCCTCGGCCATGATCACCAGGTCGGCGCACAACGCCATCTCGCTGCCCCCGCCGACGCACCAGCCGTGCACCTGGGCAATGACCGGCTTCGGGCTGTGCCACAGGCTCATGAACTTCGGCACCCACCCCAACGTGGGCGAGGACGCGGCGATGAACTCCTTGCCCGGGTCCCACTTGCCGTCGGTGTAGAGCAGGTCGTCCCAGTGCCGGAAACCCCCGCTGAAGTCGAAGCCGGCGCAGAACGAGCGGCCCGCGCCGCGCAGCACTATCACCTTGACGTCGGTGTCGCGCACGGCCAGCTCCACCGCCGCCGCGAGCTCGTCGGGCATCGGGGGCACGATCGTGTTCAGGCGGTCCGGCCGGTTCAACGTGATCGTGGCGATGCCCGCGTCGGTGCGGTAGACGAGGGTGCTGAAGTCGGTCACGGCCGCCCTTTCGTTGCGTGGATCGAGGTTCAGCGCTGTTGCGCCTTGAGCCAGATGGTCGCCGCTTCCACGCGGTTGGCCGCGCCGAGCTTGCGCAGGATGCGTTTCACGTGCGACTTGGCGGTGTCCTCGGTTATGACCAGCCGGGCCGCGATGTGTGCGTTGGACGCGCCGTCGCCGAGCAGCGCCAGCACCTCCAGTTCGCGCTTGGACAAGCCGGCGGCCACCGGGTTGTCCTCGATGGGCAGGATCGCGCTGGTCGCGCCCGCCGCCCCGGCGCCCTCGAACCCGGCGCTGACCAACTCCACCTCGGCGTCCAGGTACTCCGCGACCACCGCTTCGGTGCGCTGCAGCAGGCGCCGCAGCTCCTGGCCCTGCGCGCGCAGCCGGTCCGTCAGTTGCGCGCGCTCCACGGCAAACCCGAAGCCCTCGGCGAACGCCCACAGCGAGTCCCGGTCGAATTCGTCGACCCGTCGAGGCTTGAGTCGATGGTCGGCGTGGATGAACCCGATCACCCGGCCCTCCGGCATGATCGGCGCGGCCACGTAGGAGTGGGTCTGGTAGGCCTCGGCCAACTCGGCGAACACCCGCGGGTTGTCCACCACCTGCTGGATGGCCATCGGCCGGCGGCGGCGGATCATCTCCGTCTCCAGCACCTGTGCGACCAGCACCGCTGGGTGTTCGCGGCTGAACGCGAGCAACCGCGCCGCTGCCTGCGGGTCCCCGTCCACCCAGAACGACTCGGCGAACAGTTCCTTTCCGCGGACCCGGTAGAGCACCGCCCGGTCGAAGCCGCAGGCCTCGCAGGCCTGCCGCGGCGCCGCCGCGATCATCGCCTCGGTATTGGGCATCCGGCGCAGATGCGCCAGTGCCAGGTGCACCCGGGCGAGCACCGTCAGGCGCTCGCGGAGTTGGTCGTCGGTGGCCCGGTCGCGGCGCTCGTGCAGGTCGGCCAGTGCCCGCACCGCCTTCTGCAATTCGGGATCGGCGTTTGCCGCTAGCCCGCCGATGCGCTCCTCCAGGTTCGCGAGTTCGTCGTCGAGCGCGGCCCGGGCTTCCGAGCCGGGCCCGGCGGGCGGGTTTTCCGGCCACAGCGGCAGGTCCCCGGCCAGGGGGTGCTGCACCCGGTTGGCGATGGAGGTCACGAGGTCACGCTAGCGGCGGGGCCTGCTCCGGGCAGGTGTAGGCGGGCAGGTCCGTGCCGGGCTCCCAGGAGTGCCGTCGCAACGCCTTCATCGCCCGGTACTTCGCCACCCCGTGCGCATTGCCTGCGTACCAGACCAGGTGCACCGAGATCGGGAACGGGGCGTTCCAGAACAGGTCCGGGATGGGGTCGCGGGGTTGAGGTTCGGCCATGTCCACCTCGGCGCAGACGTAGCCCTCGCCGTCGGCGTAGGACATGCGTTGCAGGATCAGCCCGTCGGCGTTGCAGATCGTGGTCTCGCCGAGCATCCGGGACGGCCAGCCCAGCCCCGGCACCAACGGGGTTTCCATGGTGAACGGTCCGACGTGAGAGGGATGCACGGCCGGGACGCCGAGCATCCGGGCCATCCGGGGCGGGGTCTCCCGGCAGTACTGCATCAGGAATTCCTCGTCCCGCTTGATGAACCAGCCCTTGGTGGCCGCCCAGGTCGGGAACGAGGGGAAGTGCATACCGCCGGCCAGCAGGCGGACCCGGCCCACCATGCGCTTGGCGGTGCGCACCCGCCCACACTCGAACCCGTTTGCGCAGCCGATCGGCCCGATCGAGGTGTTCATGACCCCGTCGTCGGTGCCCGCGGAGTAGTAGTTGTTCTCCCAGAACGAGGGCTGGTCCTTGTCGTGCAGGTGGATGCCGCCGTCGGGCTCGCACAGCGCGTAGGTGCCCTTGGTGTCCGCGCCGCGCACCGCGATGAACCCCCCGCCCACCAGACACCCGTGGTCGCGGGCCAACTGACGCAGGGTATGCAGCGGCGTACCGAGCAGCGGCCGGGCGACCGAACGCATCCGGCGGTCGTACGCGTTCGGCGAGGTCATCGCCTCGGGCAGGAAGATCGCGTCGGGGGAGTGCTCCTTGGCCGCGGCGCTGACCAGGTCCGCGCAGCGACGCAGGTTGCCCTCGACGTCCCCGATCCGCAGGGCCGGTTGGACGGCCACCACTCGGGTCATCGGGCGACCCGGTGCCGGGCCACTATCGCGGCGACGTCGACGCCCGCGGGCAGGCAGCCCAGCGTGCCGCCGCTGTCCTCCAACTTCCCCGCGCAATAGGCGTCGGCCACCGCTGCCGGGGCGAACCTGACCAGCAGCGAGGCCTGCAGGCACCGGGCCATCCGCCCCGTCAGTTCCCGGGCGCGGGCCTCGTCGACGCCTGCTGCGACCATGTCGCGCAGTTGGGTCACCGCGGTGTCCAGGCGCCGGTTCGCGCCGCCGGCCCGGGTGAGCTCGTCGAACATGGCCGCGACGCATTCCGGTTCGCGTTGCATCGCTCGCAGCACGTCGAGGGCCTGCACGTTGCCCGAGCCCTCCCAGATCGACATCAGCGGGGCCTCGCGGTAGTTGCGCGGCAGCCGCGATTCCTCGATGTAGCCGTAGCCGCCCTGGCACTCCAGCGCCTCGGCGGCGTGCAGCGGGGCGCGCTTGCAGATCCAGAACTTCAGCACCGGGGCGGCCAACCGGCGGAACGCCACGGCGGCCGGGTCGCCCGCCGCGGCGTCGGAGGTGGCCTGGGCCAGGCGCAACGCCGACCAGGTGGCCGCCTCACTCTCCAACGCCAGGTCGGCGAGCACCGCCGTCATGGCAGGGGCGTCGATGAGGCGTCGGCCGAAGGCGTAGCGGTGCGCGGACCAGTGGATGGCCTCGATCGTGCCGGTGCGCAGCACCGCGGTCGAGCCGAGCACGCAGTCCTGCCGGGTGCCGCCGATCATCGCCATGATCGCCCGCACCCCGCGGCCGGGTTCGCCGATCATCAGCGCCCGGGCCTGCTCGAAGCGCACCTCGGCGGTCGCGTTCGAGCGGTTGCCGAGCTTGTCCTTGAGTCGGTCGATCGTCCAGCCGTTGTCGCTGCCGTCCGGCAGCCGCCGCGGGACAAGCAGACAGCTCACTCCCTCGGGAGCCTGCGCCAGTACGAACAGCGCGTCGGAGTGCACCGCCGAGACGAACCACTTCTCCCCGGTGACCCGGTAGACCTCGCCGTCGGGCTCGGCGCTGGTGGTGTTCGCCCGCACGTCGGAGCCACCCTGCTTCTCGGTCAACGCCATGCCGATCAGCGCGCCGTGCTTCTGTGCGGCCGGCAACGAACGCGGGTCGTAGATCCCGGAGGTGACCAGCGGCTCCCAGATCGCGGCGGCGTTCGGGTCCAGGCGCAGCGCGGGCACGCAGGCGTAGGTCATGGCCAGCGGGCAGGTCGCGCCGGCCTCCACCTGGGCGACGCCGATGAACTTGGCCGCGCGGGCGACCTGGGCGCCGGGTTGGTCGTCGGCCCAGACCGCCCCGGCCACCCCGTGCTCGACGGCCAACCGCATGACGTGGTGCCAGGAAGGATCGAACCGGATCTCGTCGACCCGTACGCCGGAGCGGTCGTACGGGACGTGTGCAGGTGCATGCTCGTTCGCCGCGAAGCCGGCCTCCAGACCCTCCGCCGACCCCAGCGCCCGGCCGAGGACGCCACACTCGGCAACGCGCTCGCCGGCGCCGAAGGCCGACATCGCCTCGACCAGGGCGACGTCGTCGGTGATCACGTCGAAGTCCTGCAGGCGCGCGGGGGTATTCGTGGTCGCGCGGTTGGAGGCCGTCGCCGGCGCGGCGCTGAGCGTGGTCATGATCCGACCCAACTCGCGTGGCGCGAGCAAGGGAAGCGAGATGACCCCGAGTGGGGACGTTGTGCACCACGAAGGGCGACGTGGGGCCACCGGGTGCGTCCCTACGGTTCGTCCATGGAGGAGATCGCGCGTCACGACAGCGCCGACGTGGTCATCGCCGGGGCCCGCTGCGCCGGCAGCGCCGCCGCGATCGCGTTCGCCCGCGCCGGGCGGCGGGTGATTGCCGTGGACCGGGCGAAGTTTCCCTCCGACACCTTGTCCACCCACGTGAACTTCCCGTCCGCGGTGGCCGAGATTCAGGCGCTCGGAGCGTTGGACCGGGTGCTCGCGTACGACCCGCCGCGCTGCACCTACGGGATGATCGAGGCCGACGGCGCACGGTGCATGCAGCGCTTCACCGCGGTGGACGGCATCGACTTCGGCATCTGCCTGCCCCGGCCCGAACTCGACATGGCGCTCGTGGAGACCGCGCGGGAGGCAGGCGCGGAGGTGCGCGAGCACACCTCGGTGGAGCGAGTGCTGTGGAGCGGCGGGCGGATCTCCGGCGTGGTGGTGCGGGAGCCGGACGGCAGCCACACGCAGATCGCCTGCCGGATGCTGGTCGGCGCGGACGGGCGACGTTCGAGCGTGGCGAAGTTGGTCGGTGCGGATCGGCCCTATCGCGGTTCACGCAACGAACGCGGCTGCGCGTTCTGGTACATGGAGGACCCGTTGGTCGGCACGGCGTGGCGGGAGCGGCTGATCCAGTTGCGCTCCGGGGACACCCATGCGCTGATCTTCCCCTGCCCCAAGGACCGGGTGCTGTGCCTGTTCATGGGACCGGCCGTGGACATCCCGAAGTTCCGCGCCGATCCCGAAGGCATGTGGGCGGCGATGCTCGACGCCAACCCGGCGGTCCGGGTGCGCCTGGGTGGCGCGACGAACTTCAGCCGACTGCGCTCCACCGGGGACAACGTGGCGTTCTTCCGCCGCTCGAGCGGGCCGGGATGGGCGTTGTGCGGGGACGCCGGGCACTTCAAGGACCCGATCATCGGGCAGGGCATCCGCGACGCGCTCCGGTTCGGGCGCTTCCTCGGCCAGGCATGCGCGCCGCTGCTGGACGAGCCCGCGGCCGCCGACGCGGCGGCGCGCTCGGTTGAGGCACGGCGGGACCGGGAGTGCAACGCGACCTATCACTGGGGCAACCGGGAATCGCGCGACTTCGTGGTCAACCCGATCGTGCAGGAGGCGCTGGTCGATCTCGACGGTCGGGAACCGCCGCTGCTGCTGCACATGTTCGACCGGATCAAGGCGCCGCACCACGTGCTGAACCCGGTGCGGGGGGCGAAGTACGTGGCGCGGGCGATGCTGCGCCCGGGCTCGGACCGCAAGGCGTTGTTGAAGGAGGCGCTCGGCGAGATCCGCATCGACCGAGACGTGTGGCGCGAGGAGTTGCGGCCGCAGTTCCGGTCCCCGCGGATCACCGCCTCGGAGCGGGCGGACTACGTCTGGCCGCCGCGCAAGGAGCGTGCCGAATGAACGCCACCAAGCGCGTCTGCGCCGTGCAACTGGCGGTGCGCATCGGGGACGTCCCCTCGAACCTGCGGCACATCGAGGACATCGTCGGGCAGGCGGCACGCGAGCACTCCCCGGAGATGATTTTCCTGCCGGAGAGCGCCAATCACCCGAACATCCACGGCCGCGTGATGCGCCACGTGGTCGAACCGATCAACGGCCCGACGCTGGCGACCTACCGCGCGCTGGCCGCCAAGCACGACTGCATCGTGGGCGGCGGATACCTCGCCACCCGCGGCGGCGACGCCCGCGGCACGTACGCGGTGTGCGAGCCGGACGGCGCGATCTCCTTCCACGACAAGGATCAGCCGTCGATGTGGGAGAACAACAACTACACACCGGGCCGCGACATGGGCATCGCGGACACCGGCCTCGGGCCGATCGGGGTGGCCAACGGGTTCGAGTGGCTGCGCTCGCGGACCGCGGCACGGCTGCGTGGTCGGGTGCGGTTGGTCGCCGGCGGCATGTGCTTCCCGTCGTTCCCGCAGTGGGGCGTGACGCACAAGTGGTTCTGGCAGCGCGAGCACGCCACGATGGTCGAACTGGCCCGGGAGACGCCGGGACGGATGGCCCGGGTGGTCGGGGTGCCATGCGTGCACCCGTCGCACGTCGGGGACATCAAGATGTCCACCCCGTTCGCACCCGGCGTGCCCTGGCCGACGATCCTGCTCGGTGAGACGCAGATCGTGGACGCGGCGGGGACGTCGCTGGCGCACCTGTCCTACGACGACGGTGAGGGCTACATCGCCGCGGATGTGCGGTGGGGCGAGGCGACGCCGACGAATCCGGTGCCGCCGCGGTTCTGGATGCCCGTGCTGCCGTGGACGGTGCACACGGTCTGGTACGCCACCAATGCCTCGGGCCGGGCCCGGTACGCCGTGGACCGCAAGCGGAAGCTGTTCCCGTGGCAGTACCACCCGGATCAGGAGCAGGACCTGCCGGACCGCGTTCCGCCGGGCATGCTGGACTGAGGGCAGGACCAGCCACTGCGGTCAGCGGCTGACTGGATCGTCGGAAGCGAGGCTTCGTCGCATGTTCACCCCCTTGTCACACACCGATGCCACGCTCCGCCCGTGACCGACTTGATGCCGGCAGCCACCGCCGCTGCCTCCTCGTCCGAAGCGCCCGGCCACAGCCGCACCGGGATGGACGCCGATTCACTGCGGCGCGGGATCGTCGATCACCTGCGGTACTCGGTCGGCCGCCCGGCCGCCGCGTTGAACCCGGACCACTACTACCGGGCGCTGGCACTCGCGGTCCGGGACCGCATGCAGGACAACCGGGTGGTCTCGACGCAGACGTCGCTGGACCTGAGCCGGAAGATCACCTGCTACCTCTCGGCCGAGTTCCTGATGGGTCCTCAGTTGGGCGCGAACCTGCTCAACCTCGGGATCGAGGCCGAGGCGCGCGCGGCGCTGCAGGAACTCGGCCAGGATCTGGACGAGGTGCTCGGTTGCGAGCCGGAGCCGGGTCTGGGCAACGGCGGTCTGGGCCGGCTGGCGGCCTGCTACCTGGATTCGCTGGCCACGTTGGCGCGCCCGGCGATCGGCTACGGCATCCGCTACGAGTTCGGCATCTTCAACCAGGAGATCCGCGACGGCTGGCAGGTCGAGAAGACCGACAACTGGCTGGCCAAGGGCAACCCGTGGGAGATCGCCAAACCGGACGTGAGCTTCCTGGTCAAGTGGGGCGGCTTCGCCGAGCGTTACCGCGACGAGGAGGGCCGCGATCGCGTCAAGTGGATCCCGGGGCGGGTCCTGAAAGGCGTCGCCTACGACACCCCGATCCAGGGCTACGACGTGCACACCTGCAACGTGCTGACCCTGTGGAGCGCCCGCGCCGTCGAGTCGTTCGCGCTGGACGCGTTCAACACCGGCGACTATTACAAGGCGGTCGAGGACGAGGTCAGCTCCGAGACCGTCACCAAGGTGCTCTACCCGAACGACGAGCCGGAGGCGGGCAAGCGGCTGCGACTGCTGCAGCAGTACTTCTTCGTCTCGTGCTCGCTGCAGCACGTGCTGCACATCATGGACGACCTCGAGGGCGCTTCGGTGCACCGGCTCCCGCACCGGTTCGCCCTGCAGCTCAACGACACGCACCCGTCCATCGCGGTCGCCGAGTTGATGCGCCTGCTGGTCGACGAGCGTCAACTCGACTGGGACGAGGCCTGGGCCATCACGGTCGCGACGTTCGGCTACACCAACCACACGCTGCTGCCGGAGGCCTTGGAGACCTGGCCGCTGGCGATGTTCAGCGAGTCGTTGCCGCGCCACCTCGAGATCATCTTCGAGATCAACCGGCGTTTCCTGGACGAGGTCCGCGGGAAGTTCCCCGGCGACGACGACCGGCTGCGGCGCATGTCGCTGATCGGCGAGAACGGCGGCAGGAGTGTGCGCATGGCGCACCTGGCAACCGTCGGCAGCCACGCGATCAACGGTGTGGCTGCCCTGCATTCGGAACTGCTCAAGGAAAGTGTGCTCAAGGACTTCTACGAGATGTGGCCGGAACGGTTCTCGAACAAGACCAACGGGGTGACCCCGCGACGCTTCCTGGCGCTGTCGAATCCTGGCCTGCGCTCGCTGCTGGACCGCACGATCGGTGCCGGCTGGCTACGTGACCTCGAGCGCCTGCGTGGACTGGAGGAATTCGCCGACGACCCGAAGTTCCAGCAGGAATGGCGCGACGTCAAGCGGGCCAACAAGGTCCGGCTCGCGGAGTACGTGCAGGACACCACCGATCTGGAGCTGAACCCGGACTGGCTGTTCGACATCCAGGTCAAGCGGATCCACGAGTACAAGCGTCAGCACCTCAACGTGCTGCACATCCTGACCGAGTACCAACGCCTCAAGCAGAATCCGGGTCTGGCCATCACCTCGCGGGCGTTCGTGTTCGGCGGCAAGGCGGCGCCCGGTTATTTCATGGCGAAGCGGATCATCAAGCTGATCAATGCCGTCGGCGAGGTCGTCAACAACGATCCCGAGGTGAACCGGTTCCTCCAGGTCGCCTTCGTCCCGAACTTCAACGTGCGCAGCGCCGAACTCATCTACCCGGCCGCGGATCTGTCCGAGCAGATCTCCACGGCGGGCAAGGAAGCCTCCGGCACCGGCAACATGAAGTTCATGCTCAACGGTGCGCTGACCATCGGCACGCTCGACGGCGCGAACGTCGAGATCCGCGAGGAAGCCGGCGCCGAGAACTTCTTCCTGTTCGGTCTGACGGTCGAGGAGATCGAGCAACTCAAGCGCGAGGGCTACCGCCCCGCCGACCGGATCGCGGCCGACCCGCAGCTTGCCGCGGTGCTGGAAATGCTTACCGACGGGACGTTCTCTTGCGGCGACGCCGACCTGTTCCGGCCGGTCGTCGACAACCTGCGTTTCGACGACCCGTTCCTGGTGCTGGCCGACTACGCGGCGTTCATCGAGTGTCAGGACCGGGTGAGCGTCGTCTGGCAGGACACCGCGCGGTGGTCGCGCATGTCGATCCTGAACACCGCCCGCAGCGGGAAGTTCTCCTCCGACCGCGCGATCGCGGAGTACTGCGAGGACATCTGGAGCGTCTCGCCGGTCACCGTCAAGCGCTGACCGGGCGCCGGGTCCGCCTCAGGCCGGACGCGCTGGGAAGCCGCCTGTCGCGATCGGGCCCCAGCGCTGCGGCGTGATGCGGATCAGGCATTTGCCTTGGCGCTGCATGGCCGCGCGGTAGTCGTCCCAGTCGGAGTGCTCGCCGGCGATCGCCCGGAAGTAGTCGACCAACGGCTCCAGCGCCTCGGGCAGGTCGAGCACCTGCGCGGTGCCGTCGACCTGTACCCAGGGCCCGTCCCACTCGTCGGACAGGACCAGCAGGCTTACCGCAGGATCCGCCCGGAGATTGTGCACCTTGGCCCGTTCCGGATAGCTGGCGATCACCACCCGACCGGCGGCGTCGACCCCGGCGGTGACCGGCGACTGCTGGATCCCGCCGGAGGCTCGGCGGGTGGTCAGGAGCATGTGATGGCGCCCGGTCACGAACTCCAGCAGGCCGGCTCGATCGACGGACGTGTTCGTGGCGATCTTGGGGCTCATCCGGCCACCCTACGGGCACCAGTGATCTGACGCTAAGTCAGTTGTCCGAGTGAACTGACGCGGCTGCGGAGATGATCTCTGCGCAGCCGCCCCGTGAGCGGCACACGAAGCGTTGGGCCATCCGGGTGAATCAGACGGCGCCGGAGTTTGGACTACGCGCCGCGGGCCAACAGACATCCGGTGCGACGCGAGTGCCGCGTCGGCACTTGTCTCGCAATTCTGGGGGAAACGTGTCCGGTCGACTGAAAAACCACAAACGCACCCGCCTGGCCGCCGCCTGCCTCGCGGCCGGCGCGCTGGTGTCGGTCGGGATGACGGCGGCCGGTCCGGCCGGGGCGGCGACGGCGCGTGCGTCGGCCGAGCAGTGCCCGCTGCTGTTCGCGATGGCGTGCGCCGAGGCCCAGGCCGGGCCGGGTCCGGCGGGGCCGGCGGGGCCGACAGGGCCCGCCGGACCTCCCGGCCAGGCCGGACCGGCGGCTTCGAGCGTGACCCCGAGCGGCGCCACCCCGGCGGTCGTGGTGCCGGGGGCCAAGGCCGCACCGACGGCGGCCGCAGGGTGCGCTTCGAACACCCCGGTGTCCACCTGGGCGGCCCTGGTCGACTGCTTCGACGCCGGCGGCAACCGCACCATCACGTTGGGCGCTGACATCGCGGACGACTCGAGCCACGGACGAATGTCCGTGCCGGCCGGCGCCACTGTCGGGATCGACCTGCACGGCCACCACCTCGCGGTCAGCCAGGCTCCGGCGGGCGACGCCGCGATCGCGGTCCCGACCGGGACGACCCTGGTGGTCTCGGACGGGGTGGGTGGCGGCGAATTGATCGCCGGCGCCCAGGACGGCGGGGGCGCCGGGATCGGCGGCGACGCGACCGCGTCGGCCGGCAACGTGCACGTCCGCGGCGCGCAGGTCCGGGCCACCGGCGGCACCGGTAGTTCCTTCGGCGGCGGGGGCGCCGGGATCGGGGGTGGCGGTGGCGCGGCCGGTAGCGGTGGTCGCGGCGGCTCCGGCGGCATCACCACCGACGACTCCGGCACGGTCATCGCCGGCGGGGCCGGGAACGGCTACGGCGGTGGCGGTGGCGCCGGGATCGGCGGTGGGGGCGGCGGGGCGGCCGCAGGCAAGAACGCCCCCGGTGGGGCCGGCGGCTACGCGGGCACGGCCACCGTTGTCGGTACGGGCACGCTGACGGCTGTCGGTGGCGGCAGCGACAACAGCGGTGGCGGCGGTGCGGGCATCGGCGGTGGCGGCGGCGGCTTCGGCGGCACCGGTGGCGAGGGTGGCTCCGGCGGCAGCGAGACCCACAGCGGTAGCGGGACCGTCACGGCAATCGGTGGCGGGAACAACGAGACGGCCGGTGGCGGCTCCGGGGTAGGCGGCGGTGGTGGCGGACGCGGCTTCACCGCGGGCGGGGCCGGGGGCCCGGCCGGCGCGATCGAGGGCCCGGTTGCCGCCACCGGTGGGGGGAACAACCATGACGCCGCCGACGGTGCGGCTGTTGGTACCGGTGGGGCCGGCTTCAAGGGCTGAGTTCCACCGCGGGGGAAACCGGGGGAAGCGCGACGCCGCGAGCGGGAGTACCGCTCGCGGCGTCGCCGCGTCCGATCCGTGCTGACGATCCGTCAGATCGCGTGCTGTGCGGGCCGTTCGGCTACGCCCGCGACCGCGGCTCGGCGGTCGGCGGCGGTCGCCTGGACCGGGATCGGGAGTGCCGCCGGGGAGGTCCGGATCGTCCGCTTGAGGGCGACCAGGGCGACTGCGGACAGCACCATCACCGCGACGCCGTACTCCCGGGCGGTGGCCATGATGTCGCCGGTGTGGGAGACCGCGATCCCGGCCAGGATCGCCGGGACGCCGAAGCCGACGTAGGAGACCACGAACAGGACCGAGATCACCCCGGCCCGCTCGTGCGCGCCGACCGTCATCGCGACCGAGCGCAGCGCGCCCTGGAAGGCCGCGCCGAACCCGACGCCCGCCACGACCGCGGCCAGCCAGAATCCGTTCGCCGACACGTCGCCGGCGAGCAGAGTCAGGCCGACGCCGGCGAACAACGCGACGACGCCGATGAGCATCAACTGCTGCGGCGAGGCGTAGCGCAGTGCCAGGACGGCGAGGGCCGCGCTGCCGGCCAGCACGAACAGTGCGGCGCCGCCGAAGACGTGGTTGTCCGACCCGGTGATCCGGCGAACCAACGCCGGACCGAGTGAGGCGTAGAAGCCTGCGATGGACCAGGACGCCAGCATTGCCGGGGCGGCGGCGCGCAGCGGCCCGCGGGCGGCCGGCGGCAGTGCGAACCGCGGCCGCAGCGACGCCAGCGCACCGGGGGCCCGGGTCACGGTCTCCGGTGCCAGGGCGACGCCGACGGCCTGCACCGCGAACACTGCGAACCACACCGCATAGATCGTCTGCCGCGGGGCGGGCAGATACTCCACGAACGCCCCGGCGACCACCGCGCCGACGCCGGTGCCCAGCAGTGGCGCGACCGCGCCGGCGGTGGCGCCGTGCTTCTTGCTCAGGTCGAGCAGTCCGGCACCGAGTGCGCCGAGTGCAGCGCCGGTGGACATCCCCTGCACGAACCGTGCCGCCATCAGCACCGGGACGCTGTGGGCGCCCAGGAACAGGGCGAGCGCTACCGCCTGGATGCCGAGGGCGGTCATCAGGACCGGGCGCCGGCCGATGTGGTCGGAGAGCCGGCCGACCGTCAGGAGCGCGCCGAGCACCGAGGCGGCGTAGACCGCGAACACCAACGTGGTCGTCGTCGGCGAGTAGTGCCACTCGCGCTGATAGACGCCGTACAGCGGGGTCGGGGCGCTGGCCGAGGCCAGGAAGCTGAACGCCAGTGACGCGAGCAGCACGAACGCTGCGCGGTCGCTCATGCGGTGACGGCGGGTGAAGGCGAGCCCAATCAAGGAAATCGTGCCCGGGGCGGCGATCGTGGCCATGAAGGTCCTCTTCGTCTGGTGCCCTTGAGTAGACAGGTCTGTCTGTCCATTGATAGTAGACAGACCTGTCTGTTAGAGTCAACTCCATGACCACCGCCACCGCTCCGGCGCACCGCTCGGGCACCGCTCGGGATCGCCTGCTGCGGGCGGCCGACGAGCTGTTCTACGCAGAGGGCATCAACACCGTCGGCATCGACCGGGTGATCGAGCACGCCGGGGTCGCCAAGGCCAGCCTGTACTCCACCTTCGGCGGCAAGGACCAGCTCATCCGCGCCTACCTGCTGCAGCGGCACGAGCTGCGTAAGGCCCGGGTGGAGCGGCACCAGGCCCGCCACATCGACCCCCGGGATCGCCTGCTGGCGGTCTTCGACTCGTACGCGGAGGCCTGTGCCGATCCGACCTATCACGGTTGCCCGTTCCTGGCGGCGACCGGCGAGTCCCGGACCGACACGACGGTGCGCGAGATCGCGGCGGTGACTCGGGAATTCACCCGGGACTGCTTCCGCGCCGACGTCGAGCGGCTCGGTGTCTCCGACGCGGAGGAGTTGGTCGGCCAACTCGCGCTGCTCTACGACGGTGTCGTCGTGGGTTGGCAGATGGAGGCCGACTTGGTCACCGTGAGCCGGGCCCGGGAGATGGCCGCGGTGATGATCGACCGCGCCCCGCGCAGCTGACGCTAGGTCAGTTGTCCGCCGCCGGCGGTTCCGCGCCGAGCGGCAACGTGATCGACTTCAGTTCCAGGAACGACTCCAGGCCCTCGACGGAGCGTTCGACGCCGAGCCCGGACTCCTTGCGGCCGGCGAACGGGCCACCGCCGCCGGCCGCCGGGGCGCCGTTGATCGCGACCGTGCCGGTGACGATGCGGCTCGCGACGCGCACCGCGGCGGCGATGTCGTCGCCGTACACCGCGCCGCCGAGGCCGTACCTGCTGTCGTTGGCGATCGCGACGGCCTCCTGCTCGTCGGCGTAGGTGATCACCGACAGCACCGGGCCGAAGATCTCCTCCTGGGCGATGTCCATCTTGTTGTCGACGTCGACGAACACGGTCGGCTCGACGTACCAACCCGTCGGCTGATCCGTCGGGCGCCCGCCGCCGAGCACCACCGTGGCGCCCGCGGCCCTGCCGGACTCGATGAACCGCTCCACGCCGGTCCGCTGCCGCGCCGCGGCCAACGGCCCGAAGTCGGTGTCAGGGTCGTGCGGGTCGCCGATCTTCAGCGAGGACAGGTATCCGACCAGTCCCGCGACCACGGTGTCGCGGTCCGCCTCGTGCACCAGCACCCGGTTGGTCGAGACGCAGATCTGGCCGCAGTTGCGCAGCGATCCGGCGACCAGCGCCGGGAAGTACGGCGTCATGTCGGTGCCGGGCAGGATGACCGCGGCCGACTTCCCGCCGAGTTCGAGGGTCACCGCACGCAGTTTCTCCGCGCAGGCGGCTGCGATCGCCCGCCCACCGTTCGGGCTTCCGGTGAACGTGACGTGGTCGATCGCAGGGTGGCTCACCAGGTAGGAGCCGATCTCGACGCCGCCGTTCACGATGCTCAGCACGCCTTTCGGCAGTTGGGCCTCGACGGCGGCCTCGCCGATCAGGTAGGCGGACAGCGGGCACTCCGGGGCCGGCTTGACGATGATCGGGCAGCCCATCAGCAGCGACGGGATGATCTTCTGCAGCTCGATCATCACTGGTGAGTTCCACGGGGTGATGCCCGCGACCACGCCGATCGGCTCGCGCACCACGAGGACCTTGCCGACCATGCCCTGCCGCACCTCGCGGAACACGACCTGCCCGGCGTCGCGGATCATCGCCTCGAGCGTCGGGCGGATGCCGTTGTAGTTCTCGACCGTGAACTTGTGGGTCGCGCCCACCTCGTCGGTCTGCAGCCGCAGCACCTGATCGCGCCGGGCATCGAGCGCATCGACCAGGCGGCGCAGGTACTCGGCGCGTTCCGCGACGGACAGTCGCGGCCACGGGCCGGAGTCGAAGGCGGCGCGGGCTCCGGCGACGGCCAGGTCCACCTCGTGGCTGGTCGCGACCGGTACCCGGCCGACGACCTGCTCGGTGGACGGCGAGATGACGTCCAGGAAGTCGGGCCCGCTCGCCGGCACCCAAACGCCGGCGATGAAGTGGTCGCTCCGCACGAACATGTTCGCAGCCTTCCCGTCGATGCGGGCGTTGTCAACTCGCTTGTTGACTGACATAGTGACACTACGAACTATCCAGCCCAGACTGTAGATCTTCCGCGTTCGAGGGGAGCGACCCGCATGCCGCCCACGACCGAGACGTCGGTGCCCGCGCAGGCGCCGGAGGCGCCTGCGGACGGCGGGAGGTGCCCGTTCGCCCGGGTGAACACCATCGGGGACATCGGCCGCTTGCTGCGCTCACGCACCGCCGTCACGCACGACCCGTACCTGTTCGCGAACGCCAAGGAAGACCCGGTCAACGGTGAGATCAATGTCCGGGAGTTCCTCGGCGCCTCGATGATGTACGTCGAGGGCCCGTCGCACCGCAACCGCCGCAAGGCGCTGAACCCGCTGGTCCGCGCCGACGCGCTGTCGCACATCCGCGAGGACATCATCCTTCCCGAGGCCGACCGACTGCTCGCCGCCCGCCTTTCCGGGTCCGACGCGGACGGCGCGTACCGCGTCGACCTCGTCGAGTTCCTCGAGAAGGTCTTCATCCACTTCACCGCCAAGCTGATCGGCTTCACCGGCCTGGACACCGACGAGCGCATCGCGCGGCTGGCCTCGTTCACCGGTCCGCTCGCCGCCGGCACCAGCTCCGGCTACCTCGAGGACCGCGACGCGGTGAACGCCCGCGCGCTCGCCGCCAAGGCGCAATACATCGAGGAGTTCTTCGCCCCGTCGTTGCAGTGGCATCACGACCAGCGCAAACGCATCGACGCCGGCGAGATCGCCGAGGAAGACGTGCCGGACAGCCTGCTGAAGTTCGCCGCCGCAGGCGTCTGCCCGGAGTGGCTGGACGACCACAAGCTCGTCGTGGAGTCGACCCTGCTGTTCGCCGCGTCAGTCGGCACCAGCACCCAGTCGATCATTCACACCGTCGACCTGCTGCAGCCGTGGTTCGCCGAGCACCCCGAGGACCTGGCGCTGGCGACCGACGCGTCGTTCCTGCTGCACAGCCTGCAGGAGATCATCCGGATGCGGGCACCGTTCGCGCCGTACCAGACCAGGCTGTCGCTGGAGGAGAACACCCTCTGCACCGGCGAGAAGGTCTACCCCAACCAGGAACTGCACATCGAGTACGTGCTGGCCAACCGCGACCCGGAGATCTTCGGCGCCGACGCTGCCGACTTCAATCCCCACCGGCCCGACCCGACAGACGGCTCGCCCCGCTACGGCGTCGGCTTCGGCATCGGATCGCATCAGTGCTACGGCCTGCGTGTGGTCGTCGGCCACGAGGGCAAGGGCGGCGCGCACCTGGAACTGCTGCGCAAGCTGATGAGCCTCGGCGTCCGCCCGGATCCGGAGCGTGAGCCGGTGACCCTCAAGAAGGACATGAGCAAGTTCCTCATCGGCGACATCCCGCGCTACCTGCAGTACTGGGTCGTCCTGGACCGCTGAGCCCACCGGGTTTCCGCTTCGCAGGAAGGTAAGGCAGTGACTGGCGTTTCCCAGAGCATCGCGGGGCTCGACCTCGCGATTCCCCATGCCGGCGAGTTCTTCATCGGTGGCCGTTGGGTTCCCGCGGCCGGCGACGGCTTGTTCTCGGTCGTGAACCCGAGCAACGAAGCGGTCCTCGCCGCGCTGCCTGAAGTCTCGTTCGAGGACGTCGACCGGGCGGTGTCCGCGGCGCGGCTGGCGTTCGACAGTGGTGTCTGGTCGAACCTGACGGTGGCCGCGCGAGCCGCGAAGCTACGTCCGTTCACCGACGCGCTGCTCGCGCGCAAGGACCAGATCGGCGATGCCTGGGGCGCCGAGTGCGGCCCGACCAAGGCTTTCCGTGACGCCATCAACGGAATCGTCGCTCCGGTGCTGTACGACGACGCCTACGCCACCGCGGCGCTGCTGCCGGAGAGCGAGGAGCGCACCGGCTTCGCCGGGCAGGTGACGATCGTGCGCGAGCCGTTCGGCGTCGCGGTCACGATCCTCACCTACAACGGCCCGTTGGCCTACCTGGGCATGAAGGTGCTGCCGGCGTTGCTCTCGGGCAACACCGTCGTCCTGAAGCTCCCGGTCGAGACCCGCCTGGTCGCGCAGTTCATCGCGCAGGCGGCTGCCGAGGCCGCCCTGCCGGCCGGTGTGATCAACGTGCTGCCCGCCGGCGCCGACGCCAGCCAGTACCTGGTCGAGCACCCCGGGGTGGACCTGGTCAGCTTCACCGGTGGCACGACTGTCGGGTCGAAGATCCTGCACAGCACGGCGGATCGCATCGTCAAGACCACCCTCGAGCTGGGCGGCAAGTCGGCGGGCATCGTCGCCGACGACATCCCGCTGCCGCAGCTGATCGGGGCGTTGCTGCCGGGCCTGATTCCGTTCCAGGGCCAGGTCTGCGTGGCGATCACCCGCTTGTTGGTCTCGCGCCAACGCCACGACGAGATCGTCGGCGCGCTGGCCGGTGTGTTCGGCAGCTTGAAGATCGGCGACGCGATGGACCCGACCACCGACTTCGGTCCGGTCGCGGTCGAGCGCACCCGGACGCGCTGCGAGCAGTTCGTGGAGATCGCGCTGAAGGAAGGTGCGGAGATCGCCTACGGCGGAAAGCGCCCGGCCGGTCTGGACAAGGGCTGGTTCTTCGAGCCCACACTGCTCACGAACGTGCGGAACGAACACACGGTCGCGCAGGAGGAGGTGTTCGGTCCGGTGTTCACCGTCATCACCTACGACGACATCGACGACGCGATTCGAATGGCCAACGACTCGCAGTACGGCTTGGCCGCGGCGGTTTACACGAACGACAACAACCTGGCCCGCAGTGTCGCCCGACGCGTCCGAGCCGGCAGTGTCACGACGAACTCCAGCGGCGGCGTCCTCGGCCAGCCTTTCGGCGGGTTCAAGCGTTCCGGGTTCGGCCGGGAGATGGGCATCGAGGGCTTCCGGGAATGGGCCACCAGCAAGGTGATCAAGGTGAATGACGAAGGGAACTTCCTTGCCTGACTCGACGTTCAAGCCGCGTGAGAGCGGCCCGTTCGCCGGGCTGAAGCTCATCGACGCCGACTCCCACATCACCGAGGCCGAGGACCTGTGGACCTCCCGCACCCCGGCCAAGTTCGCCGACCGGGTGCCGCAGACCCGCTTCGACACGGACGGCGAGAGCTACTGGTTCGTCGACGGCCGCAAGCTGAGCCGCAACAACTCGATCGCGTTCGTGAACAAGGCCGGGGAGAAGATCCCGTACTACGGCGCCAACATGGAGCTGGCCGACGGCCGGATCGGCGCCGCCAAGGAGGACATCCACCGCGCCGCCGTCGAGGCCAAGCCGCGGGTGGACCTGCTGGACGAGATGGGCATCTACGCCCAGATCGTCTACCCGAATATCATGGGCTTCGCCGCCCCGGCGATGGTGCAGGACCTGGACCGCGACCTGTCCTACGTGATCTGCCAGATCTACAACGACGCGATGCGCGAGTGGCAGGCCGAGGGCTCCGAGCGCCTGCTGCCCCAGGCCATGTTGCCGTTCTGGGACATCGAGCAATCGATCGCGGAAGCCAAGCGGGCCAGGGACATCGGGCTGTCCGGCGTGCTGATGGCCGGCGAGCCGCACCTCGGTGGCCTGCCCGACCTGGGCCAGGAGCACTGGTACCCCCTCTACGAGGTCCTCGAGGACCTCGAACTACCGATCAACATCCACATCGGCGCCCGCAACTGGAAGGGCGAACAGGGCGGGGCGGCTTGGCCGTCGCTGCCGGAGCGCGCCGCCAAGCCGGTCCGCTCCATCCAGACGGAGCTGTCGAACAGCCGGTTCATCTCGAACCTGTGCGCCTCCGATCTGCTGATCAAGTTCCCGAAGCTGAACTGGGTCAGCGTCGAGTCCGGCATCGGCTGGATCCCTTACGTGCTCGAGCGGATCGACTACGAGTACCGCGAGGAATTCCCCGGCGGGGAGGAACCGGAGCTGCCGCCGGCCAAGGAACTGTTCCAGATGGGCGTCTACGGCACGTTCTGGTTCGAGGACGCCGGCCCCCTGGCGCTGCTCGACCGCATCGGGGCAGACAACGTGCTGTGGGAAACCGACTTCCCGCACCCGACCAGTCTCTACCCGAATCCGGTTGAGCGCTCCGAGCAGAAGCTCGCGAAGCTCGACCCGGCCGTGGTTCGCAAGATCGTGCAGGACAACGCCGCCAAGCTGTACAAGATCGAGGTCTGAGGCATGGGCCAGCTCGCGGGCAGGGTCGCATTCATCACCGGCGGGGCCCGTGGCCAGGGCCGCTCGCACGCCCTCGCGCTGGCGCGGGAGGGCTGCGACGTAGTCGTCACCGACATCGCGGCTGACGTGCCGGGGCTGGGTTACCCGATGGCGACGCCCGATCAGCTGGCCGAGACGGTGAAACTCGTCGAGGAGCTGGGCGTCCGCGCGTTGGGCCTGGAGGTCGACGCCCGAGACACCGTCGCGGTCAACGCGGCAGTGTCTCGCACGGTCGAGGAGTTCGGCCGGCTCGACATCCTGCTGGCCAACCACGGCATCGTCGATTTCTCGACGGTGGAGAACACCACCGACGAGCTCTGGGACACGGTCGTCGACACCAATCTGAACGGGATCTTCAAGGCGATCCGGGCCGTCATCCCGCAGATGAAGGTCCAACGCTTCGGTCGCATCGTGGCGACCTCGTCGATGGGCGCGCGGCAGACCGCGCCGAACCTGGCGCACTACATCGCGGCCAAGTGGGGCGTGATCGGGTTGGTCAAGACGGCGGCGTTGGAGCTGGCGGACTTCGGCATCACGGTCAACGCGATCTGCCCGGGTGCGGTCGGCACCGACCTGTTCTTCAACCAACCTACCTACGATGTCTTCTGCCCCGACCTGCCGAAGCCGGTGACCGAGGAGCAGTTCCGCAAGCGCCTCGACGACCTGAACTACGGGCTGAACGGCGTGCGCTACCTCGAGACCGAGGACGTCACGCGGACGATGCTTTATCTGGTGCTCGACCGGGGCCTGATCAGTGGTCAGGTCGCCGAGATCGGCCTACTCGGTCCGGCTCGGTCGATCTACTGATTCAGTGTTCGGCGAGCCGAGCCAGCAGTCGAACGGCCTTGGCGATCTCGGCCCGTTCGGCAGCTGTGAAGTGCTTGTCCAGCGTGGTGGCCAGCCAGTCGCTGCGGGCCTGGCGCCGCACCTGGATCGCGGCGCCCGTCTCGCTGGTCAGCGCGATGAACTGGCGTCGGCTGTCATGCGGGTCCGGGCGGCGTTCGATGAACCCGCCCTTCTCCAGCGCGGCGATCGTCGCGGCCATTGACTGCGGGCGGACTCGTTCGGCCCGCGCGAGATCGCTGGTGGAGACGGGGCCTTCCTTGTCGAGGCGGTCGAGGACTGAGGCCATCGACGGGGTGATCGTCTCGAGGTGGCTGACCTCGCGCAGTCGTCGCTGGATCCGGGACACGACCGCGGTGATCTCCCGAGCGGTTGCCTGCGAGCGACTTGACACGAGCGTGCAGGCTAGCCTGCACAGGTACAGCTGTCCATCTGGCTGCTGATCAGCTCTTCGCGAGCCGGTCGGCCGCGAACTTCGCGTACCAGCGCAGGGCCTCGGGGCTGTCGACCGAGGCAATGTTCGCGGCCTTCTCCAACGGCGTCCCGCGCAGCAGCTTCTTGATGGGGACCTCGAGCCGTTTGCCGCTCAAGGTGTGCGGCACCGCAGGCGCCTCGACGATCTCGTCGGGGACGTGACGGGCCGTCAGTCGGCTCCGCAACGTGGTGACGATCTTCTGCTTGAGCTCCTCGTCGAGCTGATGTCCCTCCGCGGGGACGACGAACAGGCCGAGCCAGTAGCCGTCGTCGGGCAGGTCGAGGCCGATGATCAGCGTCTCGACGATTTCCGGCATCGTCTCCAGGACGTCGTAGAAGTCGCTGCTGCCCAGCCGAACGCCCTGCCGATTCAGCGTCGAGTCCGAGCGCCCGTGGACCGAGACGCTGCCGTCGGAGTGCATCGTCACCCAGTCGCCGTGCCGCCACACGCCGGGCCAGGCGTCGAAGTAGGATTCCATGTAGCGGACGGCATCTGGGTCGTTCCACAGGTACACCGGCATCGAGGGCATCGGCTGCTTGATCACCAGGTCACCGACCTGATCGACGACCTCTTTGCCGTCCTCGTCCCAGGCCGCGCAATCCACGCCGGCCACCTTGCCGCTGATGCGGCCGAGGAGGACCGGGGCGTATTCGTTCGCGCCGACGAAGGATCCGGAGATGTCGGTGCCGCCGGACGTCGAGTCGATCCGCACGTCCGGGCCGATGTGCTCCAGCACCCAGTGATAGCCGGCCGAGGGCAACGCCGACCCGCTGACCGACAGATGCCGCAGCGCCGACAGGTCCCACTGCGACCGGGGAGAGATCCCGGTGTTGGCGATCGTGGTGACCACCGCGGCGCCGAGCAGCATGACCTGCGCCCCGGTACGGGCGGCGACTTCCCAGATCGAGCCGGGAGGGAAGTTGGGCGCGCCCTCGTAGAGGACCAGGCTCGCGCCCTGGGTGAGGGCGTCCAGTTGGATGTTCCACAGCGCCCAGCCGGTCGAGGTGTAGCTGAACATCCGCTCACCCTCGCGCAGGCCGGCGTAGAGGCCGGCCCATTGGAAGGCCTGCAGCGTGATCCCGCCGTGGCTGTGCACCAGGCCCTTGGGCAACCCGGTCGTGCCGGAGGTGAACAGCACCCACAACGGGTGGGAGAACTCGACCTGCTCGAATTCGGCGGGCACTTCCTGCGCCAGCAGGTCGTCCCACGGGATCGAGCCGTCCGGGTGCGGTCGGTGGAAGGCGTAGGGGACGTGCACGAAGTGCCGAAGCGTCGGCAGGTTGGCGCGCAACTGCGCGACAACCTCGCCGCGGTCGATGTGTTTGCCGTTCCAGTGGTAGCCGTCCACCGCGATGAGCACGGTCGGCTCCAGTTGCGCCAGGCGTCCGATGGTGCCCTCGGCGCCGAAATCGGGCGAGCAGCACGCCCACACGGCGCCCACCGCGGCCGCTGCCAGCGACGCAATTACGGCGTGCTCGGTGTTCGGCAGGTACGCCGCCACGCGGTCACCGGGGCGCACGGCGGCCCGGCGCAGCCATCCGGCCGCCGCGGCCACCTGGGCTCGCAGCGACCCACGGCTGATCTCGCGGTGCGGTCCGCCGCCCTCCTGCGCGCACACGAGCGCGGTGGCGTCGTCGTCCCCGGTGCGCAGCGCCTGCTCGGCCCAGTTCAGGCGAGCTCCGGGGAACCAGCGGGTGTGGGGCATGGGCTCGGGGGTGCGCACCGCGGTCCACGGTTGCGAGAAGCCGATCCGGTAGTAGTCGATCAGAGACACCCAGAACCGATCGATGTCCGCCACCGACCAGGCCCACAGCGCGTCGTGATCAGGGAACGCCCGGCCCTCCCGCTTCTCCAACCAGCTGAGGTACTCGCGCAGTGGCGAGCTCTCAATCCGAGCTGCCGAGGGACTCCAGAGCGTCTCGCTGGCCTGCGTCACGTCACCGGTCATGGCTGAAAGATAGGGACGACCACGCCCGCCGGCGACCGCCGGTCTGCGCAGTTAACGCGGATTTGAGACCGGGCCTGAGGCAGTGCACCAGAATTCGGCGTGATAGACCGAGCCTGGAACGTAAGTAGCGTGGGGCCCACGGAGTACGGGACCACGCGACAAGGACGCCTCGAGGAGGCCGCAGCAATGAAGCTCGCTCTCTACCTTCCGAACTTCCGCACCAAGGTGACGCTCCAGGAGATTGATGAGCTCACCGCGCTCGCGGAGGATCTGGACTTCGACTCCGTCTGGACGCTGGACCGGATCGTGGTTCCAGAGGCGTCCGACCGAATGGAGCTGCAGCACTCCTTCGGCATGATGACCGAGTTCCCCAAGGGCATGCCGGTGCAGGCCCGCGGGGAGTGGTTCCAGGGCTTCCCGTTGCTCCCGTACCTCGCCGCGAAGACCAGCAAGATCCGCATCGGCATGAGCATCATCGACACGCCGTACCGGTCTCCGGGCGTGCTGGCGACCGAGCTGGCCACCATCGACCACCTCGCCGGTGGCCGGCTCAACGTCGGCGTCGGCTCCGGGTGGATGCCCGAGGAGTTCGCCGCGGCCAGCGCGACCGACATCTTCCCGCGCCGGCACGCACATGTGCGGGAGACCATCGAGATCATGCAGGGCGTCTGGCAGAACGAGCTGTTCGAGTACCACGGCGAGTTCGCCGACTTCGAGCTCTGCGGTTTCGGCCACAAGCCCCTGCAGAAGCCGGGCCCGCCGATCTACTTCAGCGGTCTGAAGGACCCGAAGCGCTCGGCCAAGCGGATCGCCAAGTACGGCCTGCAGGGCTGGATCGGCATCCAGGACACCCCGGAGCAGATCAAGCACTGGAAGACCGAGATCGGGCGCGAGCTCAACGAGTTGGGCCACGACTTCCCGGCCAACTTCGACATGTGCAGCATGATCTGGATGGTCATCACCGACGCCGAGGTCGACCAGGCCGACGCCGGTAAGGGCACGAACCTGCTGGTCGGCACCGTCGGTCAGCTCACCGACCGGCTCAAGGCCTACAAGGAGGCGGGCATGACCATGCCGCTGCTCTGGCCGCCGTTCAACGACGTCCCCACGGCCAAGACCATGGACGACCTGAAGGTGCTGGCCGAGGAGATCATGCCGAAGGTCAACGCCGGCTGAGCTTCCCGCTGTCCGGTCCGGGCCCACGCCATCGCGGCGTGGGCCCGGATGCCGTTCAGACACGGATGGGTTGTCAGCCGCCGATGCCCGCCATCCGCGCGAACGCGGTCAGTTCCCGGTCCAGGTCCGGCCCGGCCGGCTGGTAGATCGCCTCGGTGGCTCCGGCCTTCTCCAACTCGCCCAGCCGATCGCGCAGTTCATCGGCCGGGCCGGTGAAAGTCGAGGACCGGATCCGCGCCGGGGTCAACGCCAGGCGTTCGGCGGGCGCGGCCTCCACCAGGTGCTGGCTCCACACTGCCCTCGCCCGCTGCTCGAGCGGCAACGCTTCGATCGCCGCCCGGTAGTCGGCTCCGCCGGGCAGTTGGTCGACCGCGTCGCCGCCGGTGGCGTAGGTGATGTGGTACGCCGCGCCTGCTCCGGCACCCGCCGCGGCGAGCAGGTGATCGTCGTCGACCGCGCCGGCGGGCAACACGGTGCCGTGCAGCAGCACCGCGTTCCAGGCGAAGCCGCTGCGGGCCACTCCGAACGAGATCACGCCGTCGGCGACCCGGCCGGCGATCTCCAGCCCTTTCGGGCCTTCGGCGGACAGCAGGATCGGGACCTCGATCGGGCGCTCCGCGACCACGCCCGGCGGGTGGAGCAGCTGATGGGTCGTCCCGTTCCACTCCACCGCCTCGCCGCGCAGCAGCGCCCGCAGCGCGACCGTGTAGGCCTCCAGGTCCTTCCACAACCCGGGCTTGCCGCCGTGCATGATCTGTGCACGGCCCGGCCCCAGCCCGATCGCGACTCGCCCCGGAGCCTGCCCGGCCAGCGTTGCCGCGGCGGTGGCAGTCGCCATCAGATGCCGGTAGTCGGGGATGATCACCGCCGTCCCCAGCCCGATGCGGGTGGTCCGATCCGCTGCCCGGGCCAGGGCCATCCAGATGTCGCCGAAGACTGCGGGTGCGTCAAAGCACCAGGCCCGGTGGTAGCCGAGTTCCTCCGCACGAACGATCAGATCCGGGGTCTGCAAGCTCGGCGGGAATCCGACGGATACGTCCATGTCCCCAGCCTGTCAGGCGTGCCGCCGTTGCCGGGTACTCAGTGGTTTGTTGCCGTGCTGCGGTTGCGGTTCAGACGGCCTATAGGAGGGAGGGGGTTCGGACCGTAACCAATGTGCAGGTCCGTTGCACTTCGGTCACCGGTTCCCAAGTCCGGTACCCCTGATCGCAGTAACCAACTACGGCGCCCGGCCACGGGTTCTTCGATCCGGATCCAGCACGCGGCAAGGGCCGTCGGGGCCGCGACCCCGGCCGGGCGGCCCAACCGCGGCCCGCTGAATCCGGGTTCCGTAACGGCGAGCAACCAAGACCGCGGCGTCGCTCGACACCCGCCCCGACCAGCGAAAAACAGGTTCGGGAAACTGCTGATTTCCCCTGCAGAGGTGGGAAAACTGGGCGAGAATAGTCTCATGTCGAACACCAGTTCGAACCGAATGATCTCGGTCGACGAGGCCCTGGACTGGCTCGCGGCCACCCGCGGGCGAGACCACCGGGACCGGCGCGGTCACCGACGGGACGGACGTGCTGGCCCGCATCGGGCTGATCGAGCGGCAGATCGCGATGCTGCACGGCGAGCAGGTGCTGGCCATGGCCGAATGGGTCGCCGACTCCCTTGCCCGGCACCGCGCGGAATGCCCCGCCTGGGTCGACCCGCAGACCTGGGAGCAGTCCCAGGAGCTGGACTTCGCCGAGCGTTTGGCCTACGCCGAGGTCGCCCTGGAGTTGGGCCTGGCCGATCGGACCAGTGATCACCGGGTCCATGTCGCGGTGGAGCTGCGGCGCCGCCTGCCGGGCACCTTGGCCGCGCTGTGCGCCGGGCGAATCACCCTGGCCAAGGCCCGGGTGATCCTGGAGGAGACCGCCGAGCTCGACGCCGAACTGCTCGAGGGCCTGGAAGCGGAGATGCTGGGCAAGGCCGAGGGACTCACCCCGGCGAACCTGCGCCGCGCCACCCGCCGCGCCGTGGCCCGCCTCGACGCCAACGCGGTCGCCAAACGCCGCGCCAAGGCACTCGCGCAACGCTCGGTGAAGATGTGGGAGATCGGCGACGGGATGTCCGCCCTGGAAGCCATCCTGCCCACCCCGGTCGCCGAAACCGCCTTCGCGGTCATCGACGCCACCGCCCGCCAAGCCATCACCCCAGGGGATGAGCGCAGCATCGACGCCGTCCGCGCCGACGCGCTGGTCGACTATCTGTTTCCCCGCCGACATGGCACCGCGGATCAGCTACCAGGTCCAGGTCGTTTCCACCGATCCCGACCTGAACGCCGACCCCACCCGCCGCCTGCCCACCGCGGCCCAAGCCCGCTACATCAACGCCCGCGACCAGCACTGTGTCCACCCCGGTTGCCGGGCCACCCGCACCGAGCACGACCACACCCACGCCCACGCCGGCGGCGGCCCGACCCTGACCAAGAACCTGGCCCTGCGATGCCCGAAGCACCACGGCATCAAGCACCTGCCCGGCTGGAAAGCCACCCAGGACCCCGACGGCACCCTCACCCTGACCACACCGTCCGGGCGGGCCTACCGAACCCGACCACCCGATGCCGACGGAATCGATTCACCGACCGAACGGATTGCCCAGCCCGAGCCGCGTGCGCCGGTGCCCGAGGAACCGCCCCCGTTTTGATCCTGGATGTAGTTCAGCGGCTCACCAGGAGAACTGGGCCGGGCGAGGCTGCCCGCACAACGTCGTTCGCGGCGTCGCCGTGGCGGCGCGGACGCGGCCGGGCAGCAGGAGCGCGCCGATTGCCCCGAGCCAGCAGACGGCCGCGCCCACCAGGCACGCGATGTGCAGCGCGTGCATGAACGAGGACTGGACCTCGGTCAGCAGAGCGAAGTCCTGCGTGCGGCCGGCCGTGGCGATGGCCGTACCGACCGAGTTCCGGACGGCGGCGGGCGCGTGGGCGAGGTGCTGGGCATAGACCGAGGTGAACACGCTGCCGATCACGGCGACCCCCAGCGTGCCGCCGGCCTCGCGAGTCGCGTCGTTGACCGCTGACCCGATGCCGGCCTTGGCCGGTGGCAGCACCGAGAGGATCGACTCGGTGGCCGGGGCGGTGGTCATCCCGAGCCCGGTGCCCAGGAGCACCATCTGGCCGACGATCTGACGGTACGGCAGAAACGTGGGCGAGACCGCGATCCAGGCGAAGGCGGCGCCGAAGATCAGCAGCCCGCTGACCACGATCACCCGGGTCCCGATGCGCGACGCGAGCAGCGCCCCGACCACCGAACCGATCGCGATCGTCACGGCCACCGGCAGGATCCGCACCCCGGTCGACAGGGCACCGTAGCCGCGGATGAACTGGAAGTACTGCGTGATCAGGAAGATGAAGCCGAACAGCGCGAAGAATGCGACGGTCACCGCGGCGCTGGCCGCCGAGAACGCGGGGGTGCGGAACAGACCGACGTCGATCATCGGGCTGCTCGCCCGGCGTTCGATCGCGACGAACAGCACGACGAGCGCGCCGGTGGCGAGGAAACCGGCAGTGCTCAGCGGCGCTGTCCAACCCCGCTGCGGCGCCTCGATGACCGTGTAGACCAGCACGCCGATGCTCGCCGACGCGGTGGCCAGACCGGGCAGGTCGATCCGGGCCGCCGCCGGGTCGGACGACTCCGGTACCAGCACGAAGGTCAACGCGGCGGCCAGTAGCGCGACCGGCGTCAGCGCCAGGAACACCGAGCCCCACCAGAAGTGGGCGAGCAACTCGCCGCCGGTGATCGGGCCGACCGCGACGCCGATTCCGGTCACCGCGCCCCAGACACCGATCGCCTTGGCCCGCTCGCGGCGCTCGGGGAACGCGTTGGTGATGATCGAAAGCGTCGTGGGGAAGATCAGAGCCGCGCATGCGCCCATCGCGAACCGCACGGCGATCAGTTCTCCGGCATCGGAGCACAGCGCGCCGAGTGCGCTGGTCGCGGCGAAGCCGAGCAGCCCTGCCAACAGCGTCGGGCGGCGGCCGAAGCGGTCGCCGATCGAGCCGCCGATGAGCACCAGCGCCGCGAAGGCGAGGTTGTAGCCGTCGACGATCCACTGCAGGTCGCGCGTTCCGGCGTCGAGTCGAAGGGCGAGTTCGGGCAGCGCGACGTTGACGATCGTGGTGTCCAGGTTGATCGCGAAGACCGCGAGGCACGCGGCCGCCAGGACCGCGAACCGGCGCCGATCCTGCCCCCTCCGATCATCGATGATCGGACGGGGCTCTCTCATACGCATGTGGCTCAATCTCATACGCGGGTGGCTCACGCGAAGCTCCTATGTTGACATTGACAACATCGACTGTTGACGAGAGTTGCACGGGAAGTGGACACTGTCAACATGGAGTCGGAGGCGCGGCGGTACCACCACGGCCGGCTACGGGAGGCCCTGGTCGACGCCGGGGTCGAGTTGGCCCGGGTGGAGGGCCCGGACGCGGTCGTGCTGCGGGCCGTCAGTCGCGTTGCCGGGGTCTCGCACAACGCCGCTTACCGGCACTTCGCCGACCGCGACGAGCTTTTGCGTGCCGTCTGCGAGCGCTGCATGAGCGAGCTCGCCCGACTGATGGAACAGCGCATGGCGCAGCTCGCGCCGACCGACCCGGTCAGTGCCGCCTGGGCACGGTTGACCGCCCTCGGACAGGCCTACGTGGAGTTCGCGACCACCGAGCCGGGCTGGTTCCGGACTGCGTTCGCGGTTCCGCGCGGCACCGAAATGTTCGGCCCGGACGAGGGTGTCGGGCCGTGCGGCCTCGGCCCGTTCGGCCTGTTGAACGCCTGTCTGGACGACCTCGTGGCAGTTGGCGCGGTCGGTGAGCAACGGCGCGCGGGCTTGGAGTACGCGGCCTGGGCCTCGGTGCACGGGCTGGCGTCGTTGCTCAACGACGGGCCGCTGCGCGACCTCGGGGAGGCCGATCGGACCGCGGCGCGCGACGTGCTGCTGGAGGTCGTCTCCCGTGGCATGCAAGGAACCTGACATACCGTCAGTATTGTTCGATCACCAGGCGTCGGGCTGGAACTGCGCGGACATCTCGCGCCAGGCGACCTGCTCGCCGCAGTGGGAGCAGGTCATTCGGGGCACCGTCTGGTGGCCGCAGGGGCGGTGGCTCAGCTGCATCGGGGCCACGTCGTTCTTGTAGGTGTCTCCCCAGGAAACCAAGCTCAGCAGCACCGGGTACAGGTCCTGGCCCTTCTTGGTCAGCCGGTACTCGTGCCGGGCCGGGCTCTGCTGGTAGACCACGCGCTCGAGGATTCCCTCCTCGGTCAGCAGTCTCAGGCGGTCGTTCAGCACGTTGTTGCCCAGTCCGAGCTTCGACCGGAAATGGTCGTAGCGCGTCTCGCCGCGGAAGCACTCCCGCAGCACCAGCATCGTCCAGCGCTCCCCGATCACCGCCCAGGTCCGCGCGACGCTGCAGTAAACGTCGCTCAGTTCGTCGTGCCGCATGCGCCCATTATGAGACCTGATTTGAGAGTGAGCAGGTCAGTTGCACTCTTGGGGCGTCCGCGAGTACCGTCAGACTCAATTGAGGTCCATGCTGGGAGGAAGCCGCCGATGCCGTTCTATCGATTCACGGTCCCGCCGGGCAGCGCCTCGTGGGAGCGGCGTACGGACATCGCGGTCGCGACCACCAAGGTGCACTCCGAATTGACCGGCGCGCCGGGGCGCTATGTGCACTGCTCGTTCGCGCAGGCGCCCGCCGACACCACGTTCGTCGCCGGCGAAGCGGTCGCCTCTCACCGGATGATCGGCCTGCTCCGGGACGGCCGCTCGGCCGCCCTGCGCGGTCGGCTCCTGCACGGCATCGCCGATGCCTGGAGCGAGATCGCCGGCGAACCCAAGGCGAACCTGGCGATCTTCCTGCACGAGGTTCCCGGCGCCAACGTCCTGGAGGACGGGGTGATCCTGCCCGAGGCCGTCGCTGACCCAGGCGCGATCACGCACTGACGCCGCCTTACAGGTGCGCGCCGGCCCGCCAGGTGGTCAGCAGGCCCGCGTCGCCGCGGCTGTCCAGGCCGGCGGCGTCGCGCCTGTTCCACAACCACAGCAGCAGTTCGCCGGACTGCCCGGAGACGGTGAGGTCCGCGGCGCGCGGCGGCTCGCCCCGGCCGAACGTCGGTGCCTCCGGCCCGAGCGCCGCCCACCAGGCCGCCTCGACGTCGATCGCGCGCACGGCCAGCACGCACTCGGAATCCGTGCGCAGCGTGGCCTCGTAACGGGCCGCGAACCCGCACATGATCTCGTCGACGCCGTCCGCGGCCGGCTCGCGGTCGAGGTCCGCGCCCGAGGTGGGGTGCCCGTCGAGGGCGTTCTGGGCGTCGACCCGATGGACCAGGGTCTCGTGCAGCATCCGCCGGATCCAGAAGTGCCGGGCCGGGCGGCCGGTGTCCCAGATCGTCCAGCAGGACTGGGAGTCCTGGGCCTCGGCCAGCGTCGCCAGGATGCGGTCGGCTGCTTCATCCAGCCGGGCGAGCACCCCGACGACGTCGGTCGGGTCCGGGTCGCTGAACAATTCCCGTCGCTCGTCGCGGTTCGGTGGCCGGTCGCGCGACGCCGAGACCATCGTGCCCACCCAGCGGTAGACCCCGGCGACGTGCACCGCCAGGTCGGTGACGGTCCAGCCCGGGCACATCGGCACGGTCGCGTCCGGTGGGGTGGCCGCGATTGCCTTGCGCTGCAGGGCAATCTCGCCGCGCAGCGTTTCCAGTCCCCGGTCGGGGGTGAACCACGTCATGACAGGCCTGCCTTCTCCTCGGGTCTGGTGCGCTTGACAATTATGCATGTTTACATACAACATGGCGACGTCCATCGGCGGGCGCTGCCGTGCTGAAGCGCCGCCCGCTGGACGAGGGCACGACGCCCGGTTGCTTGTTCCTGAGGCATCATCAGATTGAAGTCGGAGGCCATACGTGACCGGAAGTGCGGTGGCGGCGCAAACCCGCCCGGCAGATCCAAGCACGCCGCTGGTGGGCAAGGAGATGGCCGAGGCGGTCGCCGTCCTGACGTTGCAGCACGCGCCCTACAACCTGCTCAGCCGAGAGTTCACCGTCGAGATCATCGATGCGCTCGCCTGGGCGAAGGCGCAGGGCGCTCGCGCCGTGGTCATCCGCAGCGCTGCGCGGCACTTCTCGGCAGGTGCGGACCTGGACCAGATGCTGGCCGCCGCCGAGATCTCACCGGAGCTGGACTGGCCGCTGCTCGACCTGCTCGAGGCGTTCCGGCGGTTCCCGGCTCCGATCGTGGCCGGCGTGCACGGTGTTTGTGTGGGTGGTGGCTTCGAGTTGGCCCTGGCCTGCGACCTGATCGTCGCGGCGGCGTCTTCGAAGATCGGCAGTGTGGAGGTCACCGTCGGACTGCACCCGTTGATGGGCGCGATCCAGCGGGTGGCGCAGCGCGCCGGCGCCGCGCGCGCGGCTGAGATGGCAATGCTCGGGCGGCGTTACGACGCCGCCACTTTGGAGAGGTGGGGCGTGATCAACCTGGTCGTCCCCGACGAGGAACTCACGTCGGCGACGATGGTGCTGGCGCAGGAACTCGCGCACGGCCCGACGGTCTGCCATGCCGCCACCAAGGAACTGCTGGCCATCGCGATCACGCAGGGCATCGAGGCGGCCGACCAGGCGATGTCCCAGTTGCAGAAGGCGATCTTCGCCTCGGCCGACTTTCGCACCGGGGCTCGCTCGTACCAGGAGCGCGGGGTCGGCATGGCGCGCTTCGAGGGGCGTTGAGCGATGACGCTGCCGTTGGACGGTCTGCGGGTCATCGATTTCTCCCGGGTGCTCGCCGGTCCACACTGCGCCAAGACGTTGGTCGATCTCGGCGCCGACGTGATCAAGATCGAGCCGCCGAGCGGTGACCTGTCGCGCAAGGCTTTCCCCAACACCGACGGGGTTTCCGGGTACTACGCCCAGCAGAACGCCGGCAAGCGCAACCTCTCGGTCGACCTGCGGGTGCCCGGCTCTCGGGAGGTCGTCCTCGAGTTGTGCCGGACCGCGGACGTGATCGTCGAGAACTTCCGCCCCGGCACGCTGGGCTCGTTCGGTCTGGACTACGACTCGATGCGCGAGGTGAACTCGCGCGTCGTCTATGTCTCCATCTCCGGCTACGGCCAGCACGGGCCCTGGAGCTCGCGGATGGCCTACGCCCCGACTGTCCAGGCCGAGGCCGGTCTGACCGCGATCACCAACGAGCAGTTCGGGCGCGACGGGACCTCGCTGCGCAGCGATTCGCTTTCCCACGCGGATGTCTACTCGGGGCTGCACGCCACGATCGCGATCCTCGCCGCACTCAACCGGCGCACGATCAGCGGCGAGGGACAGTACGTGGACGTGGCGATGGCCGCGGTGATGCTCTCGGTGAACGAGCGCGTCCACGTCGAGATGTCCGACGTCGACCTCGGCGCGGAGCGGCCCATCCTCGGCGCTGACGACGGCCCGTTCTTCCGCGGCCCGGGCGGGGAGGTCTTCGCCAGTCCGATGTCGCTGGTCGGCAGCATGTCCTTCCCGTTCTACCTCGCGGCGATGCGTCGACCGGACCTGGCCGACGACCCCCGCTTTCGTACCCCGACCGACCGTCTGGCGAATCTCGCGGCACTGCATACGATCGTGCAGGAGTGGATCGGGACCTTCTCGGACATGGCCTCCCTCGATGCCCAGTTCGACGAGGCGAAGATCGCCACGGGTCGGGTCCGCGGGTTGCGCGAGCTCGCCGAGAGCGAGTGGTCAACCGACTGGTCCGCGATCCGCGCGGTCAGCGACCGGTCCGGCGGCGAGTACCAGATCCCCGGCCGCCCGTGGCACTTCAGCGAGGCCAAGCGGGATCTTGCCGGACCGGATGTAGTGGCCCGTCAGGGCGAACACAACTCCGAAATCCTCCGCGAGATCGGCCTGACCGACACCGAGATCGCCCGACTCGACGCCGTCGGCGCACTGATCCGGAGTTTTCCAGCCGAAGCCGGGCGTCCGTCGGGCGAGAGCGTTCGGTGAGGATGTCAGCCGTCATCACCGTCGCGAGCACCGGGCCGATCGCGAGCAAGACGGACAACCCGACGTTGCCGACCCAGCCCGACGAGATCGCCGCAGCGGTGCACCGCGCTTATGGCCTCGGCGCGGCGGTCGCCCACATCCACCTGCGCGACGAGCAGCACCGGCCGACCCCGGACCTGAGGATCGCGCGCCGGGTGATGGACCTGATCGCCGACCGCTGCCCGATCCTGATCCAGATGTCCACCGGGGTCGGTCTCGATGTGCCGTTCGAGGACCGGGAGAAGCTGGTCGAGCTGCGGCCGCGAATGGCCACGCTGAACCCGTGCTCGATGAGCTTCGGGTCCGGGGAGTTCCTCAACCCGCCCGCCGGGGTGCGCCGGCTGGCGGCCCGGATGCAGGAGTTGGGCGTCAAACCCGAGCTGGAGATCTACGACACCGGGCATCTGGACGCGGTGCTGCGGTTGCGCGACGAGGGCCTGCTGGATGACCCCTTGCAGTTCAGCATCGTGCTGGGCGTGCCGGGCGGGGCCGCGGCGACGGCGGTCAACCTGGTCGAGATGGTGCGCCGGTTGCCGGAGGGCTGCATCTGGCAGGTGATCGCGATCGGGCGGAGCAACTTGGCGCTGACCGGAATCGGCCTGGCGATGGGTGGGAACGCCCGCGCGGGCATGGAGGACACGCTCTACCTGGGCAAGGGGCGCCCCGTACAGGGGAATGACGCCCTCGTTGCCCGTGCCGTAGCGCTGGCCAAGGACCTAGACCGTGACATCGCCACAGTCGAGGAGACAGTCAAGCTGTTGAGCCTGCCTTAGCGCCCCTGCGCTCATCGATGAGCGAAACGTCCACTCTCATACGCGGCGCGTCAAAAATCGGGCCTCCGGCGGGCTGATTCCGACGCGCCGCGCATCGGAGTGCGCGCCCCGCGCATCGGAGTGCGCGCCCCGCTCATCGATGATCGGGGTGCAGTCCGATGCGGCGGCCGATGTCGCGTAGTTGACGCAGTTGGGCCCGAGTCAGCCGGTCGAGGACCAGGCGGCGCACCTCGGCGGCGTGGCCCGGCGCGGCGCCGACGACCAGAGCCAGCCCCGCGGCGGTGAGCGTGGCCAGGGTGGCGCGGCCGTCTGCCGAGTCCGGACGCCGGGTCAGCAGTCCGCGGCCTTCGAGCCGCGCCGCCACCTGCGACAGGCGGGGGAGTTGAGCGTCGGTGAACTCCGCCAGGGCGCTCATCCGAAGTGTTCGACCCGGCGCCTCGGACAGGCCGATGAGCACCATGTACTCGAAGTGGCTGACCCCGCTGTCGCGTTGCAACTGGCGGTCCAGGGCGCCGGGAAGCTTGACGACCACGCCGATCAACGCCAGCCAGGCGGCCATCTCCGTCTCGTCCAGCCAGCTCGCAGGCGCCTCGGGCACGCCCCTAGCTTACTTCACGACGCAACCGATTCTACATCCGGAATAACTTGCACCATGAAGTGATTGAGGTGGACGATGGCACCGAGCCGGATCGGAGGCGCCCGATGTCCAACCCGGTAACCCTGACCGGCCAGAACTCGCGTACGGCTGCCGCGGATGCGCGGATCGACACCGGCCACCCGTTCGCGGCACACCTGCATCGAGTGGCTGCCCGCGACACCGAAGCGCCGCACCGGCCCTGGGGTCCCGACGACGGCCCGCTGCCGGCGATCTACCTCTCGCACGGCGCGCCGCCGACCCTGGAGGACGCCGGCTGGATGGGTGAACTGTTCGAGTGGGCCCGGACCATGCCCAAACCGAAGGCGATCCTGATCGTCAGCGCCCACTGGGAGTCAGCCGGCCTCGGCATCACCAGCAGCACTCCGACCGAACTCGTCTACGACTTCGGCGGCTTCGCGCCGCTGTACTCCCGGATGCGCTACGACACCCCGGAGGCCACCGACCTCGCCCGGCGGGTGCGTGCCGCGCTGCCGGACACCGAGCACGTGCACGAGCATCACCGCGGGCTGGACCACGGGGCGTGGATTCCCCTGAAGATCATGTACCCGCACGGCGACATCCCGGTGCTGCAGCTCAGCCTCCCGACCCAGGACACCGCCAAGTTGCTGTCCCTCGGAGAGCGGCTGAAAACCCTGCGCCAGCAGGGAGTCCTGGTGATCGGCTCCGGCTTCATGACCCACGGCCTGCCGTTCCTGACCCGCGAGATGTGGGTGGACGGCGTCGTGCCCGACTGGTCCCGCGAGTTCGACCGGTGGGCCGCCGAGGCGCTCGCCCGCGGCGACGTCGACGAACTGGCCCAGTTCCGCGCCCGGGCCCCGGGCCTGCCCTATGCCCACCCGACTGTCGAGCACTTCACGCCGATCTTCGTCACACTCGGCGCGGCCACCGCGCCCGAGGCGCCGGTCACCACTGCCATCGACGGCTTCGTGTTCGGCTTGGCCAAGCGCTCGTTCCAGGTGGCCTGAGGCCGTTCGGGCTGCCCCGCTAGCCCCGCTCCAGGTGCTGGATCAACGACTTCAGCGCCGCGATCTCCCCGTCGAGGGCGCGTTGGCCGGCCTTGGTCAGCTCGATCCAGGTCCGCCCGCGACGTCCCTCGTAGCCCTTCTCGATCGCGACGAGTCCGGCGTTCTCCAACACGGTCAGGTGCTGCGAGAGATTCCCGGCGGTCAGCCCCAGGGTCGTGCGCAGGAAGCCGAACTCGACCTTCCGAGCCTCCCGGGTGACCGACATGATCCCCAGCCGCACCCGCTGGTGGACCACGTCGTCGATGCCGTTGACGGGGTGTTCGGTCATGCTTCGGCGCGTTGCGTCACGGCGAGCAGGATCCCACCGACCAGGAGCACGGCCGCGTCGATGAGCAGGCGCGGCAGGAACGCCCACGGCGTCGGCCGGTGGAACCAGGTCACGCCGGCGCTGCCGACCTCGACGACCAGGTAGACCAACGTGACCGCGAGCAACGGCAGGCTGCGTTCCGTCCAGGCCGGCAGCAGCAGCGCGAGGCCCACGGCGCCGGCCGGTCCGGCGATCCGGTAGAGGAACTCCGACTGACGGCCGGGCTGCAGGTGCAGCGTGCCGATCAGGAACCCCGGGTGGTGATCGGCCCACCACGCCCAGGCCGCGGTGAGCACGGTCAGCAGTGCTCCCAGTCCGAGATAAGGCGCGGTTGTGGTCGCGAGGCCCAGGCGCCGGGACCGATGCACGTAGAACCAGCCGATCGCCACGTACGCGGCGAGGACCGCGATCGGCCAGTACCAGAGGGCGAGGGTGGGGGCAATGCTGCAGACCAAGGTGTCCGGGGTTGGCGCGGCGCAGTGCCGCGGATGCGGACCGTACCGGTTGAACGGCGCGGCCGCGACGGTGATCGTGGCGAACACCAGCAGCGGGAACCAGGCGCCGCGGCGGGCGCGACGGACCTGGGCGGCCAGCGCCCGGGTTTGTGACAACAGGGCCCGCGGGTCGTTCTCCGCGGGATTCAACGAGCGCGTCATGCCATCTAGTTTGCATCGCAAACCTGTTGGCGACATGGTCCGAACGGACGGTTCTCGGCTCAGGCGCGGCTCACGGCCTGCCGGGGGATAGCGTCGGGCCACTGCGTCGACGCCGTGGTCGGCCGGTGGAGGAGGCCGTCGTGGATGACCTGTTGCTCGGGGTCGGGCAGGCGTTGGGCACCGACTATCTGCTGCTGCGCGAGCAGCTCACCGCGGAGCAGCGCGACTACCTGTTGCGCGCCCGGTCCTTCGTCGACAACGACGTGCTTCCGGTGATCAACGGGTACTGGGAGCGCGCGGAGTTCCCCTGGCCGCTGGTCAAGAAGCTGGGCGAGCTCGGCCTGGTCGGCGACGGCATCGCCGGTTACGGCTGCCCGCCGATGGACCCGCTGGCCGCCGGTCTGGTGCACATGGAACTGGCCCGTGGGGACGGCAGCGTCTCGACGTTCGTCGGCGTGCAGGCGGGCCTGGCGATGCAGTCGATCGCGCTGTGCGGCTCGGAGGAGCAGAAGCAGCGCTGGCTGCCGGGCATGGCTGCCCTCGACGTGATCGGCGCGTTCGCGCTCACCGAACCGGACCATGGCTCGGACTCGATCGCGCTGGAGACCTCGGCCCGACGCGACGGCGAGCACTGGGTGCTCGACGGCGCCAAGAAGTGGATCGGCAACGGCAGCATCGCCGACGTCGTGGTGGTCTGGGCCCGCGACGTCGCCGACGGTCAGGTGAAGGGCTTCCTGGTCGAGAAGGGCAGCCCCGGCTGGTCGGCCCGGGTCATCGAGGGCAAGGGCTCGTTGCGCGCGGTGTGGCAGGCCGAGATCACGATGGCGGGCGTACGCGTCCCGGCCGAGAACCGGCTGCCCGGGGCCAACTCGTTCAAGGACTGCGCCAACGTGCTGGTGGGCACTCGCGGGGCCTGCGCCTGGATGGCGCTCGGCCACGCCGTCGCCGGGTTCGACGCCGCGCTTTCCTACGCCCGCAACCGCAAGCAGTTCGGCAAGAGTCTGACGTCGTTTCAGATCATCCAGGAGCGCCTGGTCCGGATGCTCGCCGACGTCACCGCGATGCAGCTGTACTGCATGCAGATCGCGCGGCTGGCCACCGACGGCAGGCTCGAGCCGACCCTGGCCGGCCTGGCCAAGATGCACAACACCAGCAAGGCGCGCCACGTCCTGGCCGAGGCCCGCGACCTGATGGGCGGCAACGGGATCCTGCTCGACTTCCACACCATCCGGCACATGACCGACATCGAGGCGGTGCACACCTTCGAGGGCACCGAGACGATCCAGACCCTGATCGTCGGTCGCGACATCACCGGGGTCAGCGCGTTCGCCTGACGGATCGGCCTCAGCGCAGGCCGTCCGCGGTGAGCGTGGCCATCGCGGCGTGCAGGTCGTTGACGTAAACGCCGTTCGCGCCGTCGGTGATGATCTGGGTCAGCGACGCCGGCTCGCCCTGGACGGGCAGGACCAACTTGCCCGCGGAAACGGCGGCGGCGACCAGTGCTCTGGTCACCAGGCCGGTGTCGTCGGCGTCGCCGTACGGCACGAGGATCGCGTAGTCGCGCTGCCAGTCGGCCGCGGAATGGACCATCCGCGCCAGGTCGTCGTGCGGCACGCCGGCGTTGTGCAGCTTGTGCCCGTTGGGGTCGTTCTCCACGACGAAGATCACTTGGCCGGCCATGCCGTCGGCCTTCACAGTCTTCATCAAGTTGTTCGCCTGACTTTGGGTCAGTTTCGTCTTGATGTGCAGGAAGACCTTCACGGTGCTCGATCGCTTCGCGATGTAGAGCAGGCTGTGGTTGACGGTCGGCACCTTCGTCCCGGCAAACGCCGGGCCGAACCAGGAACCCGCGTCGCATTTCTCGAGCTTCGTGAAAGTCAACGAGGCCACGGACCCGGTGCAGTTCGTGGTGCTGCCCACGGTGGCGTCGTGCATTGCCACCGCCGTGCCGTTCCTGGTGTAGCGGACGTCGAACTCGATCCCGTCGGCACCGGCGTCGATGGCGTCCTCGAAAGCCGGCAGGGTCGACTCCGGGTCGTCGTCGGTGTCGCCCCGGTGCGCCACGACGAACACCTGGCCGGTGCCGGCCGATGCCGTGCCCGCCGTGGTGCCGATCACCGCGCTTGCGGCCAGCAGCCCGGTCAGGGCCCCGCGGCCGAGGAGCCGGCGCCCCGAACGAACGATGACTCGCACGGCTGTCCCCCGACGCTCCGGCCGCTGATGTTGATCGCAGTCGGTTCGACGCGCGCGGATGTGTACGGGTCGTGGGAGCGGCCTGTGTGTGTGGTCAAGTCTTGGTCAGCCGTTGCGTCCCGAACCGGTGCAGAGGCCGGCTTCCGGACGCCGGACGCTCCCGGCACGGGCCGGCACGTCGCGGAGTGCGGCGACTAGGGTGCAAAGAGTCGGCGGGCGCGCCGCCGGAACCAGCTTCGAAGGGATTGCACTCGTGACTCTGCTCATCGGCGACACCGCGCCCGACTTCGAGGTGGACAGCACCGAGGGCCCGATCAAGTTCCACGAGTGGATCGGCGACTCGTGGGCCGTGCTGTTCTCCCACCCGAAGGACTTCACCCCGGTCTGCACCACCGAACTGGGCTACATGGCCAAGCTGAAGCCGGAGTTCGACAAGCGCAACGTGAAGATCATCGGCCTCTCGGTCGACTCGACCGGCGACCACGAGGGCTGGGCGCGCGACATCGAGGAGACCCAGGGCACCGCCCCGAACTACCCCCTGATCGGGGACAACAACTTCGTCGTCTCGAAGCTGTACGGGATGCTGCCCGCGAGCACCTCCGGCGACGCGAAGGTCCGCACGCCGGCCGACAACATGACCGTCCGGAACGTCTTCGTGATCGGCCCGGACAAGAAGGTCAAGCTGATCCTCGTCTATCCGATGAGCACCGGCCGCAACTTCGACGAGGTCCTGCGGGTCATCGACTCGCTCCAGCTCACCGCCAAGCACTCGGTGTCCACCCCGGTGAACTGGCAGCAGGGCGATGACGTGATCATCGCCGGCTCGGTGAACAACGAGAAGGCGAAGGAGATCTTCGGCACCTGGAAGGAGCCGAAGCCCTACATCCGGATCGTCCCGCAGCCGCAGTGAGCTGCCGCCGCCGTGCCTCGCTGACTGGTCGAGGCGCGGCGGCCAGGTCGGGGTGTGGCGCAACTCATCCGGCTGCACGCTCTCTGGACGTGGGTAGGTGGGACGGCTCACTGCGGTTCAACGCCCCGATTGGGGAAGATTCGCGGCATGTCGCAACAGGCGGGTCACCACGTAGTCATCATCGGCTCCGGCTTCGGGGGCCTGTTCGCCGCGCGTTCGTTACGCAAGTCCCGGGTCGACGTCACGTTGATCGGGCGTACCAGTCACCACTTGTTCCAGCCCCTGCTGTACCAGGTCGCCACCGGGGTGCTGTCCCAGGGCGAGATCGCCCCCGCCACCCGGGAGATCCTCAGCCGCCAGCGCAACTCCCGGGTCATGCTCGGCGAGGTCGTCGACATCGACCTGGCCGAACGCACCGTGACGGCCAACACCCCGATCGGCACCTTCCGGACCTCCTACGACTCCCTGATCGTGGCCGCCGGTGCAGGGCAGTCCTACTTCGGCAACGACCACTTCGCCGACTACGCGCCGGGCATGAAGTCCATCGACGACGCCCTGGAGTTGCGCGGCCGGATCTTCGGCGCGTTCGAACGGGCCGAGGTCGCCGGCGACGAGGAGTCGCAGCGACGCCTGCTCACGTTCGTGGTCGTCGGCGCCGGGCCGACCGGGGTCGAGATGGCCGGGCAGATCGCCGAGCTCGCGCACCGGACGCTGCCCCGCGACTTCCGCCGCATCGACCCGTCACAGGCGCGGATCGTGCTGGTCGACGCCGTGGACTCGGTGCTGGCAGGCTTCGGCCCCAAGCTGTCCCGGAAGGCCGCCCACCGGCTGGAGGAGATGGGCGTCGAGCTCGCGCTCGGGCAGAAGGTAGTCGACCTCGACGCCGAGGGCGTGGTGTTCGAGGACCACTCCGGCAAGCGGACGCGCATCGAGTCGTACTGCAAGGTCTGGGCCGCGGGCGTCGCGGCATCGCCGCTGGGTCGTGCGCTGTCCGAACAGTCCGGTGCCGGCCTGGACCGGGCCGGCCGGATCAAGGTCCTGCCCGACCTCACGCTGCCGGGGCATCCCGAGGTTTTCGTGGTCGGCGACATGATCGCGCTGGACGACCTGCCGGGCGTCGCGCAGGTAGCGATGCAGGGCGCCAAGCACGCCGCCGCGGCGATCGACCGGGCGGCCCGCGGGCGCCCGGAGGCCAAGCCGTTCAAGTACCACGACAAGGGCAGCATGGCGACGGTCTCGCGCTTCAACGCGGTGGCCGTGATCGGGAAGATCAAGCTCTCCGGCTTCATCGCTTGGCTGATGTGGCTGGTAATTCACCTGATCTACCTGGTCGGGTTCAAGAACCGGCTGACGACGTTGCTGCGGTGGACGATCAGTTTCGTCGGCCGTGGTCGCTCCGAGCGCACGGTCACCGCGCAGCAGATCCAGGGCCGGGTGGCCCTGGAACGGCTCAAGAAGGTCGACTCGACGCCGTGGGAGCTGCGGCCGGTCGGCGCCGGTGGCGGCGATCGGGGGAAGTCGAGCGGTCGCTCCTGACCTGGGCGTAATCCCGCCCGGTTAGCCTGCCGGTGATGGACGTCGAAGCCGAGGATCCGTACGCCGCTTTGCGGGCCGACATTCGCCGCGTGGTCGGCCTGCTCGGCGAGACGTTGGCTCGCCAGGAGGGTGCCGATCTCCTGGACCTGGTCGAGTCGGTTCGCACGACCGTGCGCACCGACTCAGCGGCTGCGGCCGACCTGCTCGGCGGCCTGCCGCCGGCCACCGCCGCCCTGCTGGTCCGCGCGTTCGGCTCGTACTTCCACCTGGCCAATGTCTGCGAGCAGGTGCACCGGGCCCGGGAGCTCACCCGGCTGCGGATGGAACAGGGCAGTTGGCTGGACCGCGCGGTCGACCGGGTGCGCGCGGCCGGCGTCGACGCAGCGGCTCTGGCGAACGGGATCTCGCGGCTGTCGGTGCGGCCGGTGTTCACCGCCCACCCCACCGAGGCCGCGCGCCGCAGCACGCTGACGAAGCTGGCGCAGATCGCCGAACTGCTCGACGCGGAGCCGGTCGGACCGGCCGAGGCCCGCCGGGCCGAGCATCGCCTGACCGAGGCGATCGAACTGCTCTGGCAGACCGACGAACTGCGCCTGATACGACCGGAGCCGATCGACGAGGCCCGCAACGCGGTCTACTACCTGGCCGAACTGGCCCGCCATTCGATGCCCGATCTGCTCGAGGACATGGCGCGGAGCTTCGCCGACCTGGGCGTCGACCTGGCGCCGACGGCGCGGCCGTTGACGTTCGGCAGCTGGATCGGCGGCGACCGCGACGGCAACCCGAACGTCTCGGCCCAGGCCACCCGCGACGTGATGGTGCTCGGCCACGAGTACGGCATCGCGGTGGCGCTGGACGTCGTCGACCAGTTGCGCCAGGACCTGTCGCAGTCCAGCCGCATGGTGCCCGCGAGCCCGGCGCTGCGCGACCGGTTGGCCGCGGATCTGGAGCGGCTGCCGGAGGTCGCCGAGCGGCACCGGCGGCTGAACGCGGAGGAGCCGTACCGGCTGGCTCTGACCTGCATCCGCGCCAAGCTGGCCAACACCCGCACCCGCATCGCGCGCGGCGCGGCGCCGTCCCCGGGCCGGGACTACCTCGGTGCCGACGAACTGCTCGAGGACCTGCTGCTGGTTCGCGATTCCCTGGTGGAGCACGGTGCCGAACTGGTCGCTCACGGTCGGTTGGAGCACGGCATCCGCACGATCGCCGCGTTCGGCCTGCACCTGGCCACCCTTGATGTGCGCGAGCACGCCGATGCCCACCACGCCGCGCTGGGCCAACTGGTCGACCGGCTCGGTGAAGCGCCACGGCCCTACCTGGAGCTGCCGCGCGCGGACCGGACGGCCTTGCTGGTGGCCGAACTGACGGGCCGTCGGCCGTTGGCCCCGACCCCGCCGCCGCTGGACGACGACGGCCGGCGCACCTACGAGGCGTTCGTCGCGATCGGCGACCTGCTCGACCGTTTCGGCCCAGCGGTCGTGGAGTCCTACATCGTCTCGATGACCACCGGCGTCGACGACCTGCTCGCTGCCGTGGTGCTGGCCCGCGAGGCCGGCCTGGTCGATCTGACGGAGGGTCACGCTCGGATCGGGTTCGTGCCGTTGTTGGAGACGCCGACTGAACTGGCCGCCGCCGCGGAGATCCTCGACGAGTTGCTGCGCATCGCGCCCTACCGTCGGCTGCTCGAACTGCGCGGCGACGTTCAGGAGGTGATGCTCGGCTACAGCGACTCCAACAAGGCCGGCGGCATCACCACCGCCCAGTGGGAGATCCATCGCGCGCAGCGGGCGTTGCGGGACGTGGCCGCCGCGCACGGGGTCCGGCTGCGGTTGTTCCACGGCCGCGGCGGAAGCGTCGGCCGGGGCGGCGGACCGAGCCACGAGGCGATCCTGGCCTCGCCGCGCGGCGTGCTCGCCGGCGAGATCAAGGTGACCGAGCAGGGCGAGGTCATCTCCGACAAGTATCTGTTGCCCGCGTTGGCCCGGGAGAACCTGGAGCTGACGGTGGCCGCGGTCATCGAGGCGACGCTGCTCAACCGCGGCCCGCGGCAGACCCCGGAGGAGCTCAAGAACTGGGACGCCTGCATGGACCTGGTCTCGGGAGCCGCGCACCAGGCCTACCTGAATTTCGTCGAGGATCCGGACCTGCCCGCCTACTTCCTGGCCGCCACCCCGGTGGAACTGCTCGGCGCACTGAACATCGGCTCCCGGCCGTCCCGGCGTCCGGACTCCGGCGGTGGGCTCGGCGGACTGCGCGCGATCCCGTGGGTGTTCGGCTGGACGCAGTCGCGGCAGATCGTCCCGGGCTGGTTCGGTGTGGGCAGCGGGCTGGCCGCGGCGCGGGAGGCGGGCCACGGCGCCCTCCTGGCCCAGATGAATGCCCGCTGGCACTTCTTCGCGAACTTCCTGTCCAACGTCGAGATGACGCTGGCCAAGACCGACCTGCGGATCGCCGCGCACTACGTCGAGGCCCTGGTCCCGGCCGAGCTGAGTCACCTCTTCGAAGCGATCCGCGCGGAGTACGAACTGACGGTCCGTGAGCTGCTGGCCGTCACCGGACAGGAGGAGTTGGTGTCGCGGAACCCGGTGCTGCAACGCACCCTGCGGATCCGCGACGCCTACCTGGACCCGCTGTCCTACCTGCAGGTCTCGCTGCTGCGCGGGGTGCGGGCGTTGCCCGAGGGCATCGATCCGGACCCGAGCGTGCAACGGGCCCTGCTGCTGTCGGCCAACGCGATCGCGGTGGGCCTGCGCAACACCGGCTGACGTAGCGTCAGTTCCGTGCCGAAACCGAGGATTAGGAGCTCGCCGTGGGTCACCTGCCCAAGCCGCCGACGATGAAGGGCCCCGCCGAGTGGTTCACCGGCGAGGTGTGGATCGACCCGATCTTCCAAGGCAAGGATCCGGCCCGGGCCCAGGTGCTGGCCGTCCGGTTCACCCCGGCCGCGCGCACTGCCTGGCACTGCCACGTGCTCGGGCAGACCCTCTACGTCACCGAAGGGCGAGGGCTGATCCAGTCGCGCGGCGCCGCGATCGCCGAACTCCGGCCTGGCGACATCGTGCGCGCCGAGCCGGAGGAGTGGCACTGGCACGGCGCGGCTGCCGACCACTTCATGACCCACCTGTCGATCACCGAGGCGCCCTACGACACCTCGAACTCGGAGATGACCTGGGGCGCCCACGTCACCGACGCGGAGTACTCCGGGCACTGACGCGCTGTCAGGAGGCGGGGTCCGCCCCGCCGTGGGTGCGGGCGTAGTGCCGGGCCACGCGAGCCCGGTTCGCGCAGGCCGGTGAGCAGTAGTGGCGCCGCGGGTCGTCCTGCACGAAGACCCCGAGGCAGTTCGGGGTGGTGCACTCGATCAGGCCGGTGCCCAGCGCGGCCGTGGCCAGGACGTCCTCGGCCAGTGCCGCGAGCACGGCGATCGACAGCGGTGGCTGGCGCAGACGCTGCAGGCTCCACCCGCCCTGGGCATCGACCCGAGCCTGCAGCCGACTGGGCGCCGCGGCGGCGCTGCGATTGACCGCGTCCAGCGACCGGGCTGTCGGGCGCCGCGCGTTGGCCCCGGCGATCAGCACGTCGCGGGCCTGGTCGCGGAGTTCGGCCAAAGCGGCACGGAACGGTTCGTCCCGCAGCCGGACCGCCACGGCCCCGGCGGCCTCCTGCAGCGTGGTGCCGTCGGACAACCGGTTGTCGGCCACGGCGACCAACCACCGGTTGGCTCCGCCCACCGAGTCCAGCGCGTCTACGATCCGGCCGCCCTGCGCCCAGAGCGTGTTCACCAGGTCGACGGCGACGGTCTGACCGAACAGTGGGAACTCCACGCCACCATTCTAACGCAAGCCATCTATTGACAGCGTTAGACGAGGCAGGCCATGCTCTCCGCACGGCCTAACGGTGTTCAATGAAAAAGGAGTTAGCTATGGAGAGTTCCCTGGCCTTGCTGGCCGGTGCCGACACCCGCCTGGCGCAGCTGGTGGACCGCCTGGCGGTGAGCGACCTCGCCAAGCCGACCCCGTGCGTCGGCTGGGACGTGCGGGCGGTGCTCAGCCACACGCTGCAGTCGGTGGAGGCGTTCTCCAGCGCCGTCGACGGCGCGGGCGGCCCGACCGAGTCGGAGTTGTTCGCCGGCGACGACATCCTGGGCTCGGACGCGGCGGGGGTGACCAAGCGGATCTTCGAGCGCTCGCACCTGGCCTGGAGTTCGATCCGCGACTGGGACTCGACCCTGACCACGGTGCTCGGCCCGCTGCCGGCCGGTCAGGCGATCGCGATCATCACCTTCTCGACCCTGGTGCACAGCTGGGACCTGGCCTGGGCGTTGGGTGAGCGGGTCGAGTTCACTGCGGCCGAGGCGACGTTGGCCGAGGCCGTCGGCGGCCGGCTGGTCCCGGCGATGCGCGAGAAGGGCCTCTACGGGCCCGAGCTCCACGCGCCGTTGCAGGCCAGTGCCACCCAGCGGGTGGTCGCGTTCACCGGCCGGTCGCCGGTCTGAGCGGGGCTCAGCGAATGGCGTCGAGGATCTCGTAGAACGCGAGGCCGGCCATGATCACCGCCGCGATCCGGGCGATCGTCGCGACCGGCAGCACCCGCAGCAACGTCTTCCCACCGAGGATCGCCAACAACCCGACCGCCCAGAGCCCCAGCACCGAACCGAGGCCCACACTCAACGGACTGCCGTACTTGGCGGCCAGGTTCGCGCAGAGGATCTGGGTCAGATCGCCGAACTCGGCCACGAAGATGACGCCGAAGGCCATCGCCGCGACGCGTGCGAAACCGGCCGCCGGTTCGGTCAGGCCGGCAGGTTCCTCGTCCTCGTCCTCGTCCTCGCTGCCGACCTCCCGCCACAGCAGGATCGCCCCGAGCAGGAACAGGGCGCCGACGATCCCGGCCACGGGACGGTGGGGCAGCAGCGAGATCGCCGAGCCCGCCGCCACCGCGATCACCACGTGGACCGCGAACGCCGCGGCCACACCTGTGAACACCCACGACCCCGGGTACTTCGAGCCCAGCACCAGTGCGGAGATCGCGGTCTTGTCCGGCAGTTCGGCCACGAAGATCAGCCCGAATACCGTTGCGACGACAGCGAAGTCCACCCAAGCCCCCAGGCCCGCCACCGCGGCGGTCTCGGGGTCGATCATCCCATCGGTCGGATCGGGCCTCGGGGCGTGGGTCAGTGCAGGGCCATGTGCACCCGGGCGGTCGTCCCGGCGTGCGAGGAACGCAGCTGCACCAGGTCGCACAGGCTGTGGACCAGCCAAAGCCCGCGGCCGTAGCGCCAGGTCAGGCTCGGCACGAGCCGACCGGAGCCGTCCACCCGTCGGCCGAGGTCGTGGATGTCGCAGACCAGGTGCCCGTCCTCCTGCCAGATCGACAGCAACCCGTTGCCGCCGCCGTGCGAGATCGCGTTCGTGACCAGTTCGTTCACGGCCATGACCAGGTCGTAGCAGCGCTCCGGCGGCAGCCCGGCCAGTCGGGCGCGGACCAGAACCTGACGGCGGGCCCAGGCCAGGCTGCGCGCCCCGGCGAACGGCTCGCGGTGCGCGCGCGGCGGGGGGGTGGGCAGTCCGGCGGTGAACAGGTCCGGGCCGACCCGCGCCTCGGCGTAGCCGTTGCGCAGTTCGCCGCCGATGACCGCGTGGGTGGCGCGGGCGTCGGCGAGTTCGCGGGGGCCGAAGGTGTCGACGTCGTACAGGCACCGCAACAACAGACCTTGGCCGGTGCCGGAGAAGGCGTCGCCGATCAGCCGCTCGTGGAACTGCGCCTCCGCGGTCTCGGCCGCCCGGGCACCGGCCCGCAGCGGTTCGTCGATGCCCCGGACCCACGGCTGCGGGTGCTCGGCCAGGAACGCCTGCCAGATCTGGATCAGACTGCCCGGCTGGTGGTGCGCGGTCTTGTCGAGGAAGGTGATGCGATCGGCGTCGGCACCCAAAGCGGCCCGGACGGCGGCGGCCCGCTCCGGGTGCAGCATGACCAGGGCGGGTTCGCCGCCGGCGACGGCCTCGTACAGGAACGGCACGGTTCGGGTCAGCATGTCGGCGGTGCCGTTGAAGAAGTCCGCCTCGTGAATCAGGGCCGGGCTGCTCGACCGCGGGCGTGGAATCCGGACGGTTGCGCCGGCCGGCGGAGGTCGGTGTGAGGTTCCGGGCATCGAGTACTCCTCCAGGCGGCGGCCCCAACTCGGTGACAGGCCGTCAGTTCGCATGTGGTGCGTCGTTTCCGTGACTGGAACGTCGGGTAAAGGGGACGCCAACTTGAGTCGCGCGGGGTAATTTCCACAGCCATCGGTCGACGTCGCGTCGATGGTGTGGAGCGCCGTAGGGTGGCCACGCGGCGAATCCTTCAGTTGCCCCGGGAGATCTCATGCCAGACCGGTCGTCGGCGGTGCGGCGGGTCGGGACCGTGCTGGCCCTGGTAGCCCTTTTCGTTCTCGGGCTGCCGGTCGGCGCGCAGTCGTCCACCTACTCCGTAGGGGTCACGCTCGGTTCACCGACGGCGCGGGTGCACCACGCGGTCTCGGTGTCGGGAACGGTCTCCGGCAAACCATCGGGGAAGACGGTTTATCTGCAGCGGAAATCGTCCGGGAAATGGCAGAACGTCGCTAACACCAAGCTCAGCAAGTCCGGCGGCTACACGACTCCCGTCGCAGTCACCGGCCTGACCTCCGGGGTGGTCTCGATCGGCGCGGGTCTGGGCTTCACCTGTGCGGTTACCTCCGACGGCGCGGTGCACTGCTGGGGCCGAAATGACTACGGCGGTCTCGGCAACGGGACCACGACTGCCTCGACGACCCCGGTAACCGTGTGCGGGCTGACGAAAATGGCGACCGTGAGCGTCGGCACGTCGACCGCGTGTGCGGTGAGCACAGCCGGTGCAGTCTCCTGCTGGGGCGACGACGGTTCCGGCGAAATCGGCGACGGTGGCAGCGAATCGCAGGCGCCTACACCGGTGGCGGTCTCCGGGCTGAGCTCCGGGGTCAAGAAGGTCAGCGTCGACAGCCTGGCCACGTGCGCACTGTTGAGCAGTGGGGGCCTGAAGTGCTCGGGCGACGGGTTCTACGGAGAGCTGGCCACGGGCCTGCAAGCCGCGTCGTCGAACGTGCCAGTCGACATCGCCGGCTTCACCTCCGGGGTGGCCGACGTGGTCGTGGGCTACGAACACGTGTGTGCCGTTCGCACGGTCGGGACCGTGGCCTGCTGGGGGCAGAACGACCAGGGCGAGGACAGCGGCCCCAACTCGATCAACTACAGCCCGGTCGACGTTCCGGGGTTGTCGAACGTCGCGGCGATCAGCGGCACTGGGCGGACCTCGTGCGCCTTGACGAGCGCGGGTGGAGTGTTCTGTTGGGGCGCGGAGCCGCTCGGCGACGATGGGCAAGGGGCGCAGAACGTACCGCAACCGGCGTACGACCTGAGCTCCGGCGCGACGAGCTTGGCCTCGGGTGGTAGCCAGCGTTGTGTGGTGATGAAGGACGGGAGTGTCAGCTATTGGGGCGCACTGGTGCCGTCGAGCCCGGGGCTGTCGGCCCAAGTGCCGCAGCCGCTGTGACAAGTGGCCTGCCGCGCCGAGCGGTGTTGGGGGGTTTGGCCCTGGGGCTGGCCTCCACGTCGGTCGGCTGCGGTACCAGGCCCGGCGGCGCACCGCCCACGCCGGCCGGCGCCGGTTCGCCAACCCCCACCCCGAGCCCGACACCGACGGCGCAACTACCGCAATTGACCGCGTGGGCCGCCCGGCCCGGCGAGGTGAACCCGGCGGTCAAGGCGCGGGCGACTGGGCTGTTGCAGGCGGTCGGGTCGTGGACCTCGGGTGGTGCCGCGGCAGCGCGCGACCGCGCCTCGGCGTCCGGCTACGACCCGGAGTTGGTCGACTCGCTCGCCTTCCTGACGCCGACCGCCGACGCCGCGGTGACCAACTTCGTCGACGTCCAGTACGGCGGGATCCTCGACGACAGCGCGAGTGTGATGGCGATGGCGGTGCAGTGGTACCGGGCCACCGACGGGCAGATTCAGCGCCACGGCAGCACTTTCGACGTCCGACTGGAGCAGGCCGATCCGCACTGGAAGGTCACCGCGATCCACCCGGCCGACCCAGGCGTGTCCGCGGCTAGCCTGTCGACGCTCGCCCAGGCCGCGCTGTCCGACAGCCGGATCCACTTCACCGACAGTGCGCGCGCGGATGTGACGGCTGCTCAGATCCATGACAGCGTGTTGCAGGCGCTGGACACGTTGTCGAAGCAGCACGTGCTTGACGTCAGCGTGCTGCGTTCCGGGCATCCGCTGCTGGTGTTCGGCACCGATCGGCAGAGCGACCACCCGCACGGGCGCGCCGCGGACGTCTGGGCGATCGACGGCAAGGCCGTCGTCGACCCGGCCAACCTGGATCTGGTAGAGGCGTTCATGCGCGAGGCCGCAGCCGTCGGGCCGTGGCAGGTGGGCGGACCGGTCGACCTGGACGGCCCGGACAAACACATGTTCTTCAGCGACAACACCCACCACGACCACGTGCACCTGGGGTTCCACACCTGATCGGTTCATCCGGTCGGCCCAGCGCCCTGCCGCCGCGCGCAGGAGCCGATAAATGCTCGATCAATGCAGGTGCGCCGGCCGAGTTGCGCGATCGGGTTGCTGACGATCGCGCTCGCGATGACCCCTACGGGCAGCACTGCGGCGTGGGCGGACACCCGCCTGTGCAGCGGTTACGACGAATGCCGTGCCGGCGGCTACTCCGACGCCGACTACGGCAGCAACTCGATGAATCCGTACTGGAACATGGTCGCCGGCCACAACTGCACCAATTACGTCGCTTACCGGCTCGTCCGCGCCGGTCTGCCCAACGTTCGCCCGCCGGCCGACCCGGGCCAACAGAACAACCACCTCGACGCCTGGCAGTGGGGCGAGGTCTACGCCAGCCGGACCGACACCACCCCGGAGCCGGGGTCGGTCGCCTGGTGGGCCACCGATGCCGGCAAGGGCGCGATCGGCCACGTCGCTTGGGTCGAGTCGGTGAACCCGGATGGCTCGGTGACGATCTCCGAGGACAGCTCGAGCGGCCACGACTTCGACTGGAAGACGATCCCGCCCGGTCGCGGCTGGCCCACCGGGTTCATCCACTTCGGCGCCGCCGCCCCGTCCGACGCCCCGGCCGCGGTCCCGCCGCCGGCCGTCGCGCCGATGCCGCGGGCCGAACCGATGCCGCGGGCCGAACCGGCCGCGCCTCCGGTCGCCGTGCCCCGTCGACCCGCTCGGCCGGCCCGATCCGCCGCGACGCGTCACCGAGCGCGGCGGCAGCATGCGGCGCGGCCGCTCGGGGAATGTTCCGGCGCCATGGCGGGTGCGGTGTGCCCAAGATCTGGTGCCGAGTTCGGGGAGCGTGGCAGCCTGCCCTCGTGAACGTCGCGCCGCCGAACAGGCCACTGCCCCGCCACCCAGGGGGGTGGTGGCGGGGCAGCAGCGCTGACGCGAGCGCGAGGACGGCCGCGTCAGTCACCGATCGGCGAGGCGGTGTGGGACGCCCCGCTTTCGGTCTGTCCTGTGGTGCCGATCGGTCGGTGGCAAGTCGACTGCTGATTCGACGCAGCCGGGCGCTTAGGGGTTATCCCGAACAGTTGATGGTTGAGTCAACCTTTCGGCTCAGATCCCGGAAAATGCTGACTGTCTGTCAGTTTCCTTTGCAGATAGGCGATCCGATGTCCTAAACCCGACTGCCCCTCCGCCGTACGGCGGAGGGGCAGTCATTGGGGGGTGTCGTCACTTGGTCGTTATGGATTGGTACCCGGTGTTGGCGACCCAGCCCTGGGCGGTGTGGAACCACACCCGGACGCGGTACTTGGTCTTCCGTTTCAAGGATCCCTTCGTTGCCGTGCGGATCGAGGTGTTGACGTCGCGCCACGACTCGTTCCACTGGCTGTCGTAGGCCTTCGTGCTCGGGTGGTACGCACCGACCTCGATGCGGACGTTGTCGGCGCCGGCCGGCAGCGACCCGGTCCAGGTCGCCTGCACGGCGTGCGGCATCGCGGTCAGGTGCAGCCCGGGCGCGCCGGGCAACGACGCCGCGGTGTAGCGCGGGAGGCAGTCGTTCGAGGACGCCGGCACGTCGGTCTTCTCCGGCATCGCCTCGATCGTCGTGATCCCGACCGAGAGGTTGAGCGGCCACAACTGCAACGACTCGGTCGAGCACCCCAGCAGGTCACCGTCCGGCGAGCCGGTGCCCTTGGTGCTGAACGGCACCGAGGGCCCGTGGTACCCGTTGCGCAGCACCTGGAAGTCCAGGTAGTTCTCGTCGCAGTAGAGCGTGCTGCTGTCGCCGGTGTTTCCGACGACGCCGAGTAGGGCACCGGCCGCGACATGCTGACCCTCGGCGATGTCGATCTTCGACAGGTGGCCGTAGCGGGAGACCACGCCGCCGCCGTGGTCGACCCAGACCCAGGTCCCGAAATCGGTGGCCGTGCCGGTACCGCAGGCCGCTCCCTTCGCATCGCCGATGTGGGCGATGCCCGCGCCCATCGAGTAGACGCCGGCCTGCGACAACGGGGCACCGCTGCGCTGGCCTGTCGGGATGACGTCCACGCCGTAGAAATCATGGTGGTTGGAGCAGCCGGGATTGGTCATCGTGCAGTCGACGTAGGACTGCACGTGCAGCGGCCAGTAGACCGGGTCGGAGTACAGGGCGGAAGTGGCGGCTTCCGCATAGTTTGGCGCCAAGGTCACGGATGCGCCGACGGCAAACATCGTCACCGCCGAGCGGACTAGGAATTTACGCACGATCTCCCCCAGATCGGGTCGGAAGCCCGGTCCCTTCGTCGCCGGGCAGTCAACCAAACGTAGGATCCAGTCGCGGCCGCGGCACCCGATAATCCGAGCAGTTGGCCCATGGTTGACCGCCGTGAACCGGTAAACCGGACGTCCCGGTCGGTTCTGCGCAAGCCGTCGCGGCGTGGACTTTCCCGGATTCCAATGGCTATCGAATCTGACGCTTCGTCAGTTCAAGGAGTGCGGTCCCGTTGCGGTCGCCGCCACCATCGGGTGACCCTGCGTCACTTCGTGGTGACGGAGGTGAATCCGGTGTTGGCGCGCCACCCGGCGGCCGTGTGGTACCAGATGCGGACCCGGTACTTGATCTTGTGCTTGAGTCCGCCGAACGAGGCACTCTTCGTCGCGGACGAGACGTCGCGCCAGGTCTCGTTCCACTGGCTGTCGTAGGCCCCGGTGGTCGGGTGGTACATGCCGACCTCGATCCGGACGGCGTTCGTACCGCTGGGCCCGGAGCCCCAGCTGACCGACACCGAGCCCTTGCCCGCGCTGACCTTCTCGGTCGGGGAGTTGGTCACCGACGCGGCCAGGAAGCCCGGCAGACAACTGTTGGAGGAGGCCGGGACAATCGTCTTCTCCCACATGTCGTTGATGCGGGTGAACCCGTCGGCCAGCGCGTTGGGCCAGGACTGGGTGGTCGACCCGCTGCACCCGAGCAGGTCGCCGTCCGGAGTCCCGAGGCCGGTGGTGCTGAACTCCACCGAGGGCCCGTGGTACCCGTCGTGCAGCACCTGGAAGTCGACGTAGTTCAGCCAGCAGTCCTTCAGCGCGGCATTTCCGGTGTTGCCGACGGTGCCCAGCAGGGCACCGGACGCGACGTGTTGGCCTTCCTTGATGGCGATCGAGCCCAGATGGCCGTAGCGGGAGACGACGCCGCCGCCGTGGTCCACCCAGACCCAGGTGCCGAAGTCGGTGGCCGTTCCGGTCCCGCACGCCGAGCCGTGGGCGTTGCCGATGTGCGCGATCCCCGCGCCCATCGAGTACACGCCCGCGGTGGAGCCCGCCGTGTTCGGTGCCTGGCCGCTCGGGATCACGTCCACACCCCAGAACGTGTGCGGCGTGGGGCACCCAGGGAGGACCTTGTCCGTGCAGTCGACGTAGGACTGCACGTGCAGCGGCCAGTAGACCGGGTCGGAGTACAGGGCCGAGGTTGCCGCGTCGGCCGAGGCCGGCTGCCACACCATCGTCAGACCCACTGCCAGGACGCCCGCAGCACCCCGGGCGAAGTACTTGAGCACGATCCCCCCAGACCGAGTTGCCTGCGCCCGACCCCCCAGCCGGACACTCAGCCAAACGTAGGATTGAGTTGCCTGCGCAGCGGCCGACAATCCGATGAGTTGAGCCGGCGTTGACCGCCGCTCGTCGGCAAACCGGACGGTGTGGGCTGATCTCCACTTCCGGGTAGACGCGAACTTGCCCGTGGCGCCGTAACCGCAGCTAGATCGAATGCGTCAGGGCCGGGCCGGATCAGTAATCTGAGAGGGCTTCGAAACCGCCGCACTCCGGGCGCCCGCGCCCGATCCACCCCGACGAGGTGCGAGTTGAGCCAGTCCGCCCCCGCTCTGCCGATCGCGGCCGAACCCACGGTGTCCTTCGAGGGCGACTTTGCGGTGCTCTCGCTGGGGGCCGGCGAGGGCCGGTTCAGCGGCGAGTCGATCGCCGCCCTGAACTCCTGCCTCGACGAGGTGGAGTCCTCCGCCGCGCTCGCCCTGATCACCACGGCCGACAGCAAGATCTGGAGCAACGGCTTCGACACCGGCTGGCTGGCCGCCCACCCGGACGCCGCGGCCGCCACGATGGTGGCGACCGAGAAGCTGTTCGCCCGCGTGCTGACCTTCCCGATGCCCACCGTCGCCGCGCTCGGCGGCCACGTGTTCGCCGGCGGCGTGATGCTCGCGCTGTCCCACGACCTGCGGCTCATGAGGTCCGACCGCGGGTTCCTGTGCCTGCCCGAGGTCGACCTGGGCGTGGTGTTCACGGTGGGGATGACGGCGCTGCTGACCGCCACGATGACCCCGGCCACCACGCACCGGGCGATGGTGCTCGGCGAGCGCTTCACCGCTGCCGACGCGCTGGCTGCCGGGCTGATCTCCGAGGCTGTCGCCGTCGACGACCTGCCGGCCCGGGCCCGCGAGGTCGCCAAGACCCTCGGCGGACGCGACCGGGCCACGGTCGCCGGCCTGAAGCGCCGGGTCTACGCCAACGCGGTCGCCGAGTTGGGCGCCAGCGCCCCGGACGCGGCGATGCTGGCCGCCCTGCACGCGGCCACTTCCTGAGTCGAGTCAGGTCTAAGGTCGGATCGTCCGTCCGAGCAGCACGGAGGTGCGCCATGGCCAACGAGTACACCGGGACGAAGATCGCCATCAGCTACTACGGGGATGTCTGCACGCATCGGATGAACTGAGCCGTGTGCGCGACGAAGGAGCACGCACGGCCAGGAATCCGAGCACCGGATACCGCGGGCAACTGTGTGAAGGGCCTGCCCTCGTGTTCGACGTCGAGAAGAATCCGTGGGTCGACCCGGACGCCGCCTCGATCGACGAGGTCAAGAACGCGATCCGCAACTGCCCGTCGGGCGCGTTGACCATGAAGCAGCTCTGAGGAGTCCGCGTCGGATCTGACCCGGCGTCAGACCTCAGCTGAGACAAGCCGAATCGACGTCGACGGCGTCGAGGGTGTCGCGCACGGCCAGGAATTTCGCCGCGGTCTCGGCCAGCTCCACGTCCGGGTCGGAGCCCGCGACGATGCCGCAGCCCGCGAACAAGCGGAGTTGGTCGCCCTCGACCTGGGCGCAGCGCAACGCGATGCCCCACTCACCGTCGCCGGTGGCGTCCATCCAGCCGACCGGCCCGGCGTAGCGGCCCCGGTCCATGCCCTCCAGCTCGGCGATCACGGCTGCCGCGGAGGCCGCCGGGGTGCCGCAGACGGCCGCGGTCGGGTGCAGCAGCCCCGCCAGTTCGAGCGCGGACGCGCCCGAACTCAAGGTGCCGGTGACCTCGGTGGCCAGGTGGACCACGTTCGGCAGGGCAAGAACCGCCGGGGCGTCCGGCACGGTCAGGTTGCTGCAGTGCGGGCGTAGCGCGTCGGCGGCCGAGTGCGCCGCGTAGGCGTGCTCCTCGCGCTCCTTGGTCGAGTCCCAGAGCCGGGCGGCAAGTTCGGCGTCCGCCTCACCGGCGTCGTCGGAGCGCCAGACCGTGCCGGCCAGCACCCGGGAGGCCACCGCGGCCCCGAACCGTCGGATCAGCAGCTCCGGGGTCGCGCCGACCAAGCCGTCGACCGTGAACGTGAAGCACTGGGGGTACGCGTCGGCCAGGGCGTGCAGCACGTGGCGGACGTCGACCGGGCCGTCGGCCCGCGCGAACAAGTCGCGGGCCAGCACGACCTTGGACAGTTCGCCGGCCCGGATCCGGTCGATGGCCTCGGCCACGGCCCGGCGCCACTGCTCGGCGGTCAGCGCCCCGTCGGAGATCTCCACCCGATACGGCGCCGATCGCACATGCCGCCGCAGCGGGGGCACCATCGTGGACCCGCCGCCGACGGTGGTCAGCCAGGTGCGCCCGGCGCGGCGGCCGAGGACGACGCGCGGCAACACCAGGGTCGAGGGGGTCGGGCCGTCGGCGAACGCGAAGCTGCCGAACACGACTGGGCCGCAGCCGGGCAGGCCGACCGCGTCGGAGACAACCGCGGTGCTGCGCAGGTGCCGCCACCAGCGCACCGCCCGAGCGAACCGGTCCGGCCCGCTGACCTGCAGGCGGGCGGCCTCGCCCCAGCCGACCAGGCCGTCGCCGTGTCGGATCCAGGCGAACGGTGCGGTGGCCGGGAGCATCTCGAGCAGGTCGGACACCGCTGTCGCGTCGGGGCCGGTCAGCTCGACCGTCTCGACGGTGAGCGGCTCCACGACCGCCGCGGTAGTCACTGCTGGCTGCTCCGATCCCACAGTCAGTTGCCCGGCGGTCGCCCGCCGATGCTGGGTTGTCCTGGGTAACGGCGGGCGCAGTACGCCCCGTCAGCAGGGTACGCGGACCGGACGAGTGCGGGCCGACGGGGATGAGCGCGACAGGATGAGCCCATGAGTCGAGCGACCCTGGACAAGAAGCCGGCCGAGGTGGCCGCGATGTTCGACGGCGTCGCCCGCCGCTACGACATCACCAACGACGTGCTGAGCCTGGGCCGGGCCCGGCGCTGGCGCGGGGACGTGGCCGCGGCCGTCGCCGCCCGCCCCGGCCACGTGGTCCTCGACCTGGCCGGCGGCACCGGCACCAGCGCGCTGCCGTTCGTCACGGCCGGGGCGCGGGCCGTCTGCTGCGATTTCTCGCTGGGCATGCTCCGGGTCGGCCGGGCCCGAGCACCGCAGGTCGAGTTCGTGGCCGGCGACGCCATGCGCCTGCCGTTCGCCGACGGGGCCTTCGACGCCGTGACGATCTCCTTCGGCCTGCGCAACGTGGCCGACCCGGCCGGGGCCGCCGCCGAGATGCTGCGCGTCACCCGGCCCGGCGGCCGGTTGGTCGTGTGCGAGTTCAGCAGGCCGACCTGGGCGCCGTTCCGCACCGTGTACACCGAGTACCTGATGCGGGCACTGCCCGCCGTCGCCCGCCGGGTGGCGACCAACCCCGACGCCTACGTCTACCTGGCCGAGTCGATCCGGGCCTGGCCCGACCAGCCGGAACTGGCCGCGGTGCTGGCCGAGGCGGGCTGGGGCGAGGTCGGCTGGCGCAACCTGTCCGGGGGGATTGTGGCCCTGCATCGGGCCCGTCGACCTGCCTGAACGTCGGTCGGCACGGCGCCTGGACGCGCCGTCCGGAGCACCCTTTGGCGGCGAGTAGACTCTGCGACGAAAGGTTCGTGAAGCGATTCACAAGGGAACCCGCCCCTGTCCCCCGGGCGAAAGCAGGTAGGCCGTGGTCGACTCAGCGACAGTCGAGCGGGCCGACGTCATCGTCGTCGGTGCCGGTCCCGCAGGGTCGACGGCGGCGTTCCATCTGGCCCGCGCCGGCCTGGACGTGGCGCTGCTGGAGAAGGCTGCGTTCCCCCGCGAGAAGGTCTGCGGCGACGGCCTGACCCCCCGGGCGGTCAAGCAGCTGATCGCGATGGGTGTGCCGACCGACGTCGAGGACGGCTGGATCCGGAACCAGGGCCTGCGGATCATCGGCGGCGGTACCCGGCTCGAGCTGCGTTGGCCGGACCTGGCCGCGTTCCCGGACTACGGCCTGGTGCGGCCCCGGCAGGACTTCGACGAGGTGCTGGCCCGCCACGCCCAGAAGGCCGGGGCCCGGCTGTACGAGCAGACCAACGTCAGCGCGCCGGTGCTCGACGAACGCACCAACCGGGTGATCGGGGTCAAGGCACGGCGCGAGGGCGGTGTAGTGGAGTACCACGCCCCGCTGACCTTGGCCTGCGACGGCAACTCCACCCGCTTGTCGCTGGCCCTGGGGTTGCACAAACGTGAGGACCGCCCGATGGGGGTGGCCGTCCGTACCTATTACGTCAGCCCGCGGCACGACGACGACTGGCTGGAGTCCTGGCTGGAGCTGTGGGACCGCACCGGCTCCACCCCTCGACTGCTGCCCGGCTACGGCTGGGTATTCGGCGTCGGGGACGGAACCTGCAATGTCGGCCTCGGGATTCTGAATACCTCGTCCGCCTTCGGCAAGACCGACTACCGAGCGATGTTGCGCACCTGGATGGACTCCACTCCCGAGGAGTGGGGTTTCCGGGAGGCGAACCGGCGCGGGGAGATCCAGGGCGCGGCGTTGCCGATGGGCTTCAACCGCACTCCCCACTACACCCGTGGGGTGCTGCTGGTGGGCGATGCCGGTGGAATGGTCAACCCGTTCAACGGCGAGGGCATCGCCTACGCGATGGAGTCGGCGGCGCTGGCGGCCGAGGTTGTCGCCCAGGCACTCGCGGCGAGCAGCGAGACCGCTCGTGAGCGGGTCCTGCACGGATACCCCCGCGCGCTGCAGGATGCGTACGGCGGCTACTACACGTTGGGTCGAATCTTCGTGAAAGCGATCGGCAATCCGAACGTAATGAAGATCGCCACCCGGCACGGACTGCCGCACCCGACGCTGATGCGGTTCACGTTGAAACTCCTGGCGAATCTCACGGATCCGAGCGGTGGCGACGCGATGGACAGAGTCATCAACGGGCTGCAGAAGATAGCGCCGGCCGCCTGACCCGGCGCCGGACAAAACGGACCCGACCCATAGCATGAGGCGCCCCGAGGGCAGCGAGACGAGAGGAGAGTCGCGGTGAACGGAAACGTCTACATCCCGATCGCGGTGCTCGCCGCACTCGCATTCGGCTTCGCCGCTTTCTCGGTCCTGGCGGGTCGACTGACCGGCCCGCGGCGCTACAACCGGGCCAAGCTCGACGCGTACGAATGCGGCATCGAGCCGACCCCGCAGCCGGTCGGCGGCGGCCGTTTCCCGGTCAAGTACTTCCTGACCGCGATGCTGTTCATCATCTTCGACGTCGAGATCATCTTCCTCTACCCGTGGGCCGTCACCTTCGACTCGTTCGGCATCTCGATCCTGATCGAGATGGTGCTGTTCATGGTCACCGTGTTCGTGCCGTTCGTGTACGTGTGGCGCCGGGGCGGTCTGGAGTGGGACTGACACTGCCCGAAGTGACGGAGCGTCATAATCCGTCCGTGACCCACGCGACGAAGGACTGACATGGGGATCGAGGAGAAACTCCCCAGCGGGTTCATGCTCAGCACGGTCGAGGGACTGGCCGGCTACATGCGCAAGAACTCGTTGTGGCCGGCGACGTTCGGACTGGCCTGCTGCGCCATCGAGATGATGGCCACCGGAACCGGACGCTACGACATCGCCCGCTTCGGGATGGAGGCCTTCCGGGCCTCGCCGCGCCAGGCCGACCTGATGATCGTGGCCGGCCGGGTGAGCCAGAAGATGGCCCCGGTCGTGCGCCAGATCTACGACCAGATGGCCAACCCGAAGTGGGTCCTGGCGATGGGCGTCTGCGCGTCCTCCGGCGGGATGTTCAACAACTACGCGGTCGTCCAGGGCGTCGACCACATCGTGCCGGTCGACATCTACCTGCCCGGCTGTCCGCCGCGTCCGGAGATGCTGCTGGACGCGATCCTCAAGCTGCACGACCAGATCCAGGCCACCAAGCTGGGCGCCCACGGTGTCAAGGCCCGTCGCGCCGCGGAGGAAGCTGCGCTGCTCGCGCAGCCGACCTCGGACATGAAAGGTCTGCTGCGGTGACTGACGCGGACAAGACCCACACGCACCAGCAGGTCACCACGCCCGGTGCGGCGGCTGGGGTGTCGAACGCGGTGGAACAGCCTGCGGCCAACCAACCGGAGAACCTGCCCACCCCGCCCGGCGCCGGGGGCACGACCGTCGACGTCCGGCACGGCATGTTCGGCGTCCGCGGCTCCGGGGACACCTCGGGCTACTCCGGGCTGGTCCGCAACGTCACGTTCCCGGCACCGACCGAGGCGCCCTACGGCGGCTGGTTCGACGGCGTCGCCGACGACCTGCGGCGCGCCCTGATCCCGACCGGCCTCGGCTGGAACGACGCGATCGAGGCCGTGGTCGTCGACCGCGGCGAGATCACCTTCCACGTCCGCCGCGAGCGGCTGGTCGAGGTTGCGCGGTCGCTGCGCGACGACCCGCAGCTGCGCTTCGAGTTGTGCTCCGGGGTCTCCGGCGTGCACTACCCGCACGAGACCGGCCGCGAGTTGCACGCCGTCTACCACCTGCTCTCGATCACGCACAACCGACGGATCCGGCTCGAGGTCTCGGCCCCGGACGCCGACCCGCACATCCCGTCGGTGTACTCGGTCTACCCGACCAACGACTGGCACGAGCGGGAGACCTACGACTTCTTCGGGATCGTCTTCGACGGCCACCCGGCGCTGACCCGCATCGAGATGCCCGACGACTGGCCGGGTCACCCGCAGCGCAAGGACTACCCCCTGGGCGGCATCCCCGTCGAGTACAAGGGCGCGACAATTCCGCCGCCCGACGAGCGGAGGTCGTACAACTGATGACCGAGTACTACCAGGAGTCGGCGACCGCCGACCCGTACGGTGCCACAGCTGACGCAGCATCAGGCAAGGTCTTCAACCTCTCCGGCGGTGACTGGGACCGGGTCGTGGCCGACCTCGGAGATGCTCCCGAGGAGCGCATCGTCGTCAACATGGGCCCGCAGCACCCGTCCACGCACGGCGTGCTCCGGCTCATCCTCGAGCTCGAGGGCGAGACGGTCACCGAGGCCCGCTGCGGCATCGGCTACCTGCACACCGGCATCGAGAAGAACTGCGAGTACCGCTCGTTCACGCAGGCGGTCACGTTCCTGACCCGGGCCGACTACCTCGCCTCGTTCTACTCCGAGACCGCCTACTGCCTGGCGGTCGAGAAGCTGCTCGGTATCACCGACGAGATCCCCGAGCGCGCCACGGTCAGCCGCGTCCTGCTGATGGAGCTCAACCGGGTGTCCTCCCACCTGGTCGCGCTGGCCACCGGCGCGATGGAGCTCGGCGCAGTCACGCCGATGATGTTCGGATTCCGTGAGCGCGAGCAGATCCTCGACATCTTCGAGGAGATCAGCGGCGCCCGGATGAACAACGCGTTCATCCGGCCCGGTGGCCTGGCGAACGACATCCCGGACTCGGCGATCGAGAAGATCAAGGACTTCATCAAGATCTGGCCCGGCCGCTCCGCCGACATCGTGAAGCTGCTCAACGGCCAGCCGATCTGGCAGGGCCGCACGGTCGGCGTCGGGTACCTCGACCTGACCGGTTGCATGGCGCTAGGTATCACCGGGCCGATCCTGCGGGCCACCGGCCTGCCCCACGACCTGCGCAAGTCCCAGCCCTACTGCGGCTACGAGAACTACGACTTCGACGTCATCACCGAGACCGGCTGCGACGCCTGGGGTCGCTACCTCATCCGGGTCAACGAGATGAACGAGTCGATGAAGATCGTGCAGCAGTGCCTGGACCGGCTCGAGCCGGGCCCGGTCATGGTTGCCGACAAGAAGATCGCCTGGCCCGCGCAGCTGTCGGTCGGCGGCGACGGCATAGGCAACTCGCTGGAGCACATCAAGAAGATCATGGGCGAGTCGATGGAGGCCCTGATCCACCACTTCAAGCTGGTGACCGAGGGATTCCGGGTCCCGGCCGGCCAGGTTTACGTGCCGGTGGAGCACCCTCGCGGCGAACTCGGTTGCCACCTCGTCTCCGACGGCGGGACCCGGCCCTACCGGGTGCACTTCCGCGATCCGTCGTTCACCAACCTCCAGGCGGTTGCCGCGATGAGCGAGGGCAGCCTGGTCGCCGACGTGATCGCCGCGGTCGCCTCGATCGACCCGGTCATGGGAGGCGTCGACCGATGAGCGGGCGAGGAACGAGTGAGGTCGACCGATGAGTGTTCTGGACGAGAACGTCCGCTACGACATGCGGAAGATCGTCGCCCGCTACCCGCAGTCGCGCTCGGCCCTGCTGCCGATGTTGCACCTGTGCCAGTCGATCGAGGGTTACGTCAGCCCCGAGGGCGTCGCGATCTGCGCCGAGGAACTCGGGATCACGGTCGCCGAGGTCGGCGCGGTCGCGACCTTCTACACGATGTACAAGCGTCGCCCGATCGGCGACTACCACGTCGGGGTCTGCACGAACACGCTCTGCGCGGTGCTGGGCGGCGACACGATCTTCGCCGAGCTCAAGGCGCACCTCGGCGTCGGCAACGACGAGACCACCCCGGACGGCAAGGTCACCCTCGAGCACATCGAGTGCAACGCCGCCTGCGACTACGCGCCGGTGATGACGGTCAACTGGGAGTTCTTCGACAACCAGACGCCGTCCTCGGCCAAGGAACTCGTCGACGGCCTCCGCGCGGGCAACCCGCCCGCGCCGACCCGCGGCGCCGGTCCGGTGTGCACGTGGAAGGAAGCCTCCCGAGTGCTCGCCGGGTTCTACGACGGCCGCGCCGACGAGGGGCCCGCGGCGGGTCCGGAGTCGTTGCTGGGGCTGAGGTACGCGAAGCAGCGGGGCGAGGCCGCGCCGGCCATGCCGGACGGGAGGATCTGATGCTGACTCCCGTTCTGTCGGCGCACTGGGACGAGCCGGGTTCCTGGAAGATCGACAACTACGAGAGCCACGGCGGCTACCGCGCCGCGCGCAGCGCGTTGAACCAGAACCCCGACGACCTGATCTCGCTGGTCAAGGACTCCGGGCTGCGTGGTCGTGGTGGCGCCGGCTTCCCGACCGGGATGAAGTGGAGCTTCATCCCGCAAGGGCCCGAAAAAGACGGCACTGTGAAGCCTCATTACTTAGTTGTCAACGCCGACGAGTCCGAGCCGGGCACGTGCAAGGACATCCCGTTGATGATGGCCAACCCGCACGTGCTGGTGGAGGGCGTGATCATCGCGGCCTACGCGATCCGCGCCAGCCACGCCTTCATCTACGTGCGCGGCGAGGTCCTGCACGTCATCCGCCGGATGCAGCAGGCGGTTGCGGAGGCCTACGCGCGCGGTTACGCCGGGCACAACATCTTCGGCACCAACTACGACCTCGAGATCGTGGTCCACGCGGGCGCCGGCGCCTACATCTGCGGCGAGGAGACAGCGTTGCTGGACTCCTTGGAGGGTCGGCGCGGTCAGCCCCGATTGCGGCCGCCGTTCCCGGCCGTGGCCGGCCTCTACGGCTGCCCGACGGTCATCAACAACGTCGAGTCGATCGCCTCGGTCCCCTCGATCGTGGCCGGCGGCGCCGAGTGGTTCTCCTCGATGGGCACGGAGAAGTCCAAGGGCTACACGCTCTACTCGCTGTCCGGGCACGTCGCCAACCCCGGTCAGTTCGAGGGCCCCCTCGGGTTGACGCTGCGTCAGTTGCTCGACCTGTCCGGCGGCATGCGCCCGGGCCACCAGCTGAAGTTCTGGACGCCGGGGGGCTCGTCGACCCCGATCCTCACCGACGCGCACCTGGACGTTCCGCTGGACTACGAGAGTGTCGGCGCGGCCGGTTCGATGCTGGGCACCAAGGCGCTGCAGTGCTTCGACGAGACCACCTGCGTGGTCCGTGCCGTGCTGCGGTGGACCGAGTTCTACGCCCACGAGTCCTGCGGCAAGTGCACCCCGTGCCGCGAGGGCACCTACTGGTTGGTCCAACTGCTGCGCAGGCTGGAGAAGGGCCAGGGCGAGCCGCACGAGATCGACACCTTGCTCGACCTGTCCGACAACATCCTGGGCCGCTCGTTCTGCGCGCTGGGCGACGGCGCGACGAGCCCGATCACCTCGTCGGTGGAGTACTTCCGCGAGGAGTATCTGGCCCATCTCACGCAGGGCGGCTGCCCGTTCGACCCGAAGGCCTCCGATCTGTTCGCTGGAGCACTCGTATGACGGCAGTAGAGCCACGGCAGGCGACCGACTTGGTCAACCTGACAATCGACGGGATCCCGGTGGCGGTGCCGAAGGGCACGCTGATCATCCGGGCCGCCGAGGAGGTCGGCGTCCAGATCCCCCGGTTCTGCGATCACCCTCTGCTGGACCCGGTCGGCGCCTGCCGCCAGTGCCTGGTCGAGGTCGAGGGCCAGCGCAAACCGTTCGCGTCGTGCACCTCGGCGGTCGCCGAGGGCATGGTCGTGAAGACGCAGAACTCCTCGCCGGTGGCCGACAAGGCCCAGCAGGGCGTGATGGAACTGCTGCTGATCAACCATCCGCTGGACTGCCCGGTCTGCGACAAGGGCGGCGAGTGCCCGCTGCAGAACCAGGCACTGTCCAACGGTCGCGCGGACTCGCGGTTCGAGGAGAAGAAGCGCACCTTCGACAAGCCGGTCGCGATCTCCGCGCAGGTGCTGCTGGACCGCGAGCGCTGCGTGCTGTGCGCCCGCTGCACCCGGTTCTCCCAGCAGATTGCGGGCGACCCGTTCATCGAGATGTTCGAACGCGGCGCGCTGCAGCAGGTCGCGATCTACGAGAGCCAGCCGTTCGAGTCCTACTTCTCCGGCAACACGATCCAGATCTGTCCGGTCGGCGCACTCACCTCGGCCGCCTACCGATTCCGCTCGCGGCCGTTCGACCTGATCTCCAGCCCGAGCGTCTGCGAGCACTGCTCCGGCGGGTGTTCGCTGCGCACCGACCACCGCCGCGGCAAGGTCATGCGGCGACTGGCCGGGGAGGACCACGAGGTCAACGAGGAGTGGAACTGCGACAAGGGGCGGTTCGCGTTCGCCTACGCGACCCGCGCCGACGTCATCACCACCCCGCTGATCCGCGACGAGTCCGGCAACCTGGTCTCGGCGTCCTGGCCCGAGGCCCTGGCCGTGGTGGCCGAGAAGCTCGAGGCCGAACGCGGCCGGGTCGGTGTGCTGGTCGGCGGGCGCACCACGCTCGAGGACAGCTACGCCTACGCGAAGTTCGCCCGGGTCGCGCTGGACACCAACGACATCGACTTCCGCGCGCGGCCGCACTCGGACGAGGAGCTGGAGTTCCTCTCCGCGCATGTGGTCAGCCGCGGCATCTTCGCCGGCACCCCGGGCACCGTGACCCACCAGGGGCTCGAGTCCGCAGCCGCGGTCCTGCTCGTCGGCCTGGAGGCCGAGGAGGAGGCCGCGGGTGTGTTCCTGCGGCTGCGCAAGGCTTTCCTCAAGCGGCGGCAGCCGGTCTGGTCGCTGGCGCCGTTCGTCACCGATGGGCTGCACAAGTGCGGCGGCACGCTGTTGCCGACCGTGCCCGGCGACGAGGCAGTGGTCCTGGACCGCATCGCCAACGGCGAGTGGGGTGTCGTCGAGGAGCTGCGCAAGCCGGGCGCGATCATCGCGGTCGGCGAGCGGCTGGCCTCGATCCCCGGTGCGTTGTCGGCGGTCTCCCGGCTGGTCCAGGCCACCGGTGCGGCCATCGCCTGGATCCCGCGGCGTGCCGGTGAGCGCGGCGCGTTGGAAGCCGGCGCGGCCCCGAACCTGCTGCCCGGTGGTCGTCCGGTGAGCGACCCGTCGGCCCGCAAGGAGATCAGCGACGCCTGGCACCTGCCCGACCTGCCGGCGGTTCCCGGCCGCGACACCTCGGCGATCCTCGCCGCCGCGGCCCGGGGCGAGCTCAAGGCGCTCGTGGTCGGCGGGATCGACACCGACGACCTGCCGGACCCGGCGGCCGCGCTGCGCGCGCTGGACGCAGCCGAGTTCGTCGTCAGCCTCGAACTGCGGGCCAGCGAGGTCACCGAGCGCGCCGACGTGGTGTTCCCGATCCCGCACGTGGCGCAGAAGGAAGGCACGTTCCTGAACTGGGAGGGCCGGCTGCGGCCCTTCGGTCGTGCGATGGCCGAGGCCCCGTTGATGACCGACCTGCGCGTGCTGCAGGCGATCGCCGACGAGATGGGCCGCTCGCTGGGCCTGCGCGGCGCGGACTCGGCCATTGCCGAACTGCACGCGCTCGGACTCTGGGACGGCCTGCACGCGGCGGCACCCGCCGTGCGCCCGGGGCCGGCGGCACGCCCCGGTCCCGGCGAGGCGGTACTGGCCACCTGGCGGATGCTGCTCGACCTGGGACGTATGCAGGACGGCGAGCCGCACCTGGCCCGTACCGCCCGCAAGCCGGTCGCCCGCGTCTCCGCGGCCACTGCCGACGAGATCGGCGTGACCGACCGCTCGCTGCTCGTCGTGGCCACCGATCGCGGAACCGTCCGGCTCCCGGTCGTGATCACCGAGATGCCCGACCGCGTCGTCTGGCTGCCGAGCAAGTCTCCGGGCAGTGCAGTGCTCCGCGACCTGGCCGCCGTGGCCGGCGACGTGGTGCAGATCTCCTCCGGAGGTGTTGCGTGATCGCGGCTGACCTGACGGTCCGTCAGCTGACGTTGTTGCCGACCGACCACGGCGGTGCGGATGGTTCGCACCTCGCGAAGTTCGGCCACGACGTGTGGTGGATCATGCTCATCAAGGTGGTCGCGGTCTTCGCGTTCCTCATGGTGATCACCCTGTTCAACATCGTGTTCGAGCGCCGCGCGGTGTCCTGGATGAACATGCGCGTCGGCCCGAACCGGGTCGGCTGGCAGGGATCGCTGCAGTCGCTGGCCGACGGCATCAAGCTGATGTTGAAGGAAGACATCGTCCCGAAGGCGGCCGACAAGGTCGTGTTCGTGGCGGCGCCGATAATCTCCGCGACCGGTGCTTTTCTTGCCTTCTCGGTGATCCCGCTGGGGCCCGAGGTCACCATGTTCGGCCACCGAACCGTGCTGCAGCTGACCGACTCACCGGTAGCGGTGCTGTTCGTGCTGGCCGCGGCGTCGTCCGCGATCTACGGGATCGTGCTCGCCGGTTGGTCGTCCGGCTCGACCTACCCGTTGCTCGGCGGCCTGCGCTCGACGGCCCAGATGATCTCCTACGAGCTCGCGATGTCGATGTCGTTCGTCGCGGTGTTCCTGTACTCCGGCTCGATGTCGACCTCGGAGATCGTCGCCGCGCAGAAGAACCTCTGGTTCGGCATCGCGCTGCTGCCCTCCTTCCTCGTCTACGTGATCTCGATGGTCGGGGAGACCAACCGTCCGCCGTTCGACCTTCCCGAGGCCGAGGGCGAGTTGGTCGGTGGCTTCCACACCGAGTACTCCTCGATCAAGTTCGCGCTGTTCTTCCTCGGCGAGTACATCTCGTTGACCACGGTCTCGGCGCTGGCGATCACGATGTTCCTGGGTGGCTGGATGGCGCCGTGGCCGCTGGGCGGCCCGATCTGGGCCGGGGCGAACACCGGCTACTGGCCGTTGCTGTGGTTCCTCGGCAAGCTGCTGTGCCTGGTCTTCTTCTTCATCTGGCTGCGCGGGACGCTGCCCCGGCTTCGTTACGACCAGTTCATGCACTTCGGCTGGAAGGTGCTGATCCCGGCATCGATCGGCTGGATCCTGCTGGTCGCCACCATCCAGGGCGTGCGCAACGAGGGCTACCAGGTCCGCAACGTGGTCTTCGTGGCCGCCGGCGTGATCGTGGTGGCGCTGGTCCTCACCTGGCTGTGGGAACTGACTCGCCGTCAGCCTGCGCTGCCGGAGGTGGAAACGGCGTTCGACCCGTTCGCGGGCGGTTACCCGGTGCCACCACTGCCCGGCCAGGTCGCGGCGCGCATCTCGTACGGCTCCACGCTGCTCGAAGGCACCGCGCTGACGCTCACCTCGGAGGCAGACGATGCCTAGGACCACCGATGCGCTGATGGGCTTCTGGGTCACTTTCTCGACCATGTTCAAGAAGCCCAACACCGAGTACTACCCGGAAGAGGTGAAGGGCAAGGAGGGCGGCCCGCCGATCGCGGAGCGCTTCCACGGCCGCCACCAGCTCAACCGACACCCGGACGGGTTGGAGAAGTGCATCGGCTGCGAGCTGTGCGCGTGGGCCTGCCCGGCTGACGCCATCTACGTCGAGGGCGCGAACAACGAGGACGCCGACAACGAGCGCTTCTCCCCGGGGGAGCGGTACGGCCGCGTGTACCAGATCAACTATCTGCGCTGCATCTTCTGCGGGTTGTGCATCGAGGCCTGCCCGACCCGGGCGTTGACGATGACCCACGAGTTCGAGCTGGCCGACAACAACCGGGCTGCGTTGATCTACACCAAGGAGGAGCTGCTGGCTCCGCTGATGCCCGGCATGGTTGAGGCTCCACACCCGATGTACCCGGGGATGAACGAGACCGACTACTACCTCGGCAAGGTCACCGAGGCCGACCCGATTCTGCTTCGTGGCACGGAGGAGGGTCGATGAGTCACACCCCGATCGGTGAGGCGGTCCTGTTCTGGATCCTCGCCCCGATCTCGGTCCTCGCGGCCCTGGGCATGGTCGGCGTCAAGAAGGCCGTGCACTCGGCGCTGCTGCTGGCGACGGTCATGCTCTGCCTGGCGATGTTCTTCGCAGTGCAGTCCGCGCCGTTCCTGGCTGTCGTGCAGGTGGTCGTCTACACCGGTGCGATCATGATGCTGTTCCTGTTCGTGCTCATGGTCGTCGGCGTCGACTCCGCCGACTCGCTGGTGGAGACCCTGCGCGGACAGCGGTTCGCGGCGGTGGCGGCCGGGGTCGGCTTCGGGATCCTGGTGCTGGCCGGCTTCGGGAACGCCGCGGTCAAGGGCTTCACCGGGCTCGGCGCGGCGAACGCGGGCGGGAACGTGCAGGGCATCGCGGCGCTGCTGTTCACCCGCTACGTCTTCGCGTTCGAGATGACCGGCGGTCTGCTGATCACCGCCGCGCTCGGCGCGATGGTGCTCACCCACCGGGAACGGATCGGCAAGCGGCGCACCCAGCAGGAGCTGTCGATCCTGCGCTTCAAGGCCGGAGGCATCGTCACCCCGATGCCGCCGCCCGGTGTCTACGCCCGGCACAACGCCGTCGACACCCCGGCGCTGCTACCGGACGGAACGCCGTCGGAGCTGTCGATCTCGGCCACGCTGCGGGCGCGCGGCAATATCCGGACCATCGAGTCCGCGGAGCTGGGCCTGCGTACCTCGCCGACGGAGATCCAGCCGGCGCCGGCTGCCGCGGGCAAGGGCGCGAACGGAGCCGACGCGTGAACCCCGCGAACTACCTGTACCTGTCAGCGCTGTTGTTCACCATCGGCGCGGCCGGGGTCCTGATCCGCCGCAACGCGATCATCGTGTTCATGTGCGTCGAGCTCATGCTCAACGCCACCAACCTCGCGTTCGTGACCTTCTCCCGGAAGTACGGGAACCTCGACGGCCAGATCATCGCGTTCTTCGTGATGGTCGTCGCCGCGGCGGAGGTCGTCGTCGGTCTGGCGATCATCGTCACGATCTTCCGGACCAGACGCTCGGCATCCATCGACGACGCCAACCTGCTCAAGTACTGAGGGCCCGCCAATGATGTCTGTTTCGATGGTGTCGGCGAGTGCCCAGCAGGGCCGACAGTCCGTGATCGAGGCGTCCGGGATCTTCTCGGCCACCTGGTTGATGATCGCGATCCCGTTGTTCAGCGCCGCGATCCTGCTGTGCTGCGGCAAGCGCACCGACAAGTGGGGTCACCTGCTCGGTTGCGCCGCCGTCATCGCCCCGTGCCTGATCGCGATCGGTGAGTTCCTCAAGATGCGCGACCGGGAGACCCACTCGCGCCTGATCCAGCAGCACCTCTACGACTGGCTGTCCACCGGCAAGATGCATGTGGAGGTCGGCTTCCAGGTCGACCAGTTGTCGATCTGCTTCGTCCTGCTGATCACCTTCGTGGGCTCGCTGATCCACATCTACTCCGTCGGGTACATGGCCCACGACCCGCGGCGCCGGCGGTTCTTCGGCTACCTGAACCTGTTCGTCGCGGCGATGCTGCTGCTGGTCCTGGCGAACTCGTACCTGCTGCTGTTCGTCGGCTGGGAGGGCGTGGGCCTGGCCTCGTACCTGCTCATCGGCTTCTGGCAGCACGTGCCGGAGTACGCGACCGCCGCCACGAAGGCGTTCATCATGAACCGGGTCGGTGACATCGGCCTGCTCGTGGCGATGTTCCTGATGTTCGACAACTACGGGTCGTTCGGCTTCACCGAGGTGTTCGGCCAGGTGTCGAACTCCGGCAAGGGCGTACTGGCCGCGCTCGGCCTGATGCTGTTGCTCGGCGCGGTCGGCAAATCGGCGCAGTTCCCGTTGCAGGCCTGGCTGCTGGACGCCATGGCCGGTCCCACCCCGGTGTCCGCGCTGATCCACGCGGCGACGATGGTCACCGCCGGCGTCTACCTCATCGTCCGCTCGGCGCCGATCTACAACTTGTCCTACGACGCCCGGTTGGTCGTCGCGATAGTCGGCGCGATCACGCTGCTGCTCGGCGCGCTGATCGGCACCGCGAAGGACGACATCAAGAAGGCGCTGGCCGCCTCGACGATGAGTCAGATCGGCTACATGATCCTGGCCGCGGGACTCGGCCCGGCCGGCTACGCCTTCGCGATCTTCCACCTGCTGACCCACGGCTTCTTCAAGGCCGGGCTGTTCCTCTCGGCCGGGTCGGTCATGCACGGCATGCACGACAACACCGACATGCGCCGCTACGGCGCACTGTCGAAGTACATGCCGATCACCTACGCCTGTTTCGGCATGGGTTATCTGGCGATCATCGGCGTCCCGCCGTTCGCGGGGTTCTGGTCCAAGGACAAGATCGTCGAGGCGGCGTTCAACCAGAACGTCGTCCTCGGCCTGTGCGCGCTGCTCGGCGCGGGCATCACGGCGTTCTACATGAGCCGGGTCATGTTCATGACGTTCTTCGGCCAGAAGCGCTGGGACGAGGACGTGCACCCGCACGAGTCGCCGTTGGTGATGACCGCCCCGATCACGGTCCTGGCCGCGGGAGCCGGCCTCGGCGGCGTGCTGCTGATCAACAACGGCATCGTGAAGTGGCTCGAGCCGGTGGTCGGGCACGAGGAGAAGAAGGAATTCATGCCGGTCGGCGTGAGCCTCGCGGTCACCCTCGCCGCCGTCGCCGTCGGTCTGGCCATCGCGTTCGTGATGTACCTGCAGCGGCCGGTGGCCCGCACGGCCCCGGCCGGTGGTCTGGTCGTTTCCGCGGTCCGCCGCGACATGTACCAGGACGCGATCAACGAGGTCCTGTTCATGCGCCCCGGTCAGTGGACCACGCGGTTCCTGGTGTGGGCCGAGAACCGCGGCCTCGACGGCATCGTCAACGGGCTCGCGGCGGTGCTCGGCGGCTCGGCCGGCCGGGTCCGCAGGCTGCAGGCCGGCTTCGTCCGCTCCTACGCGCTCACGATGTTCGGCGGCGCGGCCGCTCTCATAATCGCTGTTCTTCTGGTCAGGCTGTAGGGAGACCCGACGTGTCCGACTTCCCCATCCTGACCGTCACCGCGGCGCTGCCGTTGGTCGGCGCGATCGCGGCCGCGGTCACCCCGCGCCGCGATCGGGAGACCGCCAAGCGCATCGGTCTGGCGACCTCGCTGGTCACGCTGGCGTTCGCGATCCGCGCGGCGGTGATGTTCCACGAGAACGGCCCGCGCTACCAACTGATCGAGAACCACCAGTGGATCCGACAGTTCGGCGTGAGCTACGCACTCGGCGTCGACGGCATCGGCATGGTCATGGTGCTGCTCACCGCGGCGCTGATGCCGATCGTGCTGCTCGGCGCCTGGTCCGAACTCGACAGCGGTGAGAATGCCCAGCCCGAACGTGGCGGCGGCTCGACCGGCACGTTCGTCGCGATGCTCCTGGTCCTGGAGTCGATGGCGATCCTGCAGTTCGCCGCGCTGGACGTGTTCCTGTTCTACGTCCTGTTCGAGGCGATGCTGATCCCGATGTACTTCCTGATCGGGCGCTACGGCGGCCCGCAACGGCAGTACGCCGCGGTGAAGTTCCTGCTCTACAACCTGCTCGGCGGCCTGCTGATGCTGGTGGGCGTCATCTGGATCTACTTCGCCGGCCCCGGTGGCGACCAGGCCTACCTGTTGCCGAACCTGGTCGGCTTCCACTTCGGGGTCCACACCGCTCGATGGATGTTCCTGGCGCTGTTCGTCGCCTTCGCGATCAAGGCTCCGCTGTGGCCGTTCCACACCTGGCTGCCGGACGCCGCGGCCGAGGCGACGCCCAGCAACGCGGTACTGCTGTCCGGAATCCTCGACAAGGTCGGGGTGTTCGGGATGCTGCACCTGTGCCTGCCGCTGTTCCCGGAGGCCTCGCGCTGGTTCGCGCCGACGATCGTGGTGCTCTCGGTCATCAGCATCATCTACGGCGCGCTGCTGGCGATCGGCCAGGCCGACATGAAGCGGCTGATCGCCTACATGTCGGTGTCGCACTTCGGCTTCATCGTGCTGGGCATCTTCGTGATGACCTCGCAGGGCCACTCCGGCGCGACGCTGTACATGGTCAACCACGCGTTCGCGACCGCGGGCATCTTCTTCGCTGCCTCGTTCATGATGTCCCGTCGCGGTTCCCGGCTGATCTCGGCCTACGGTGGCGTGCAGAAGGTTGCCCCGGTGCTGGCCGGTTCGCTGATGTTCGCCGGCCTGGCCAACCTGTCGCTGCCGGGGATGTCGACGTTCATCAGCGAGTTCCTGGTGCTGGTCGGGACGTTCACCCAGTACAAGGTGGCAGGCCTGGTCGCCGTCGCCGGTGTTCTGCTCGCCGCGCTCTACGTGTTGATCTACTACCAACGCACGATGACCGGAGAGCTCACCCCGGAGACCGAGAACACCCCCGATCTGACGCTGCGTGAGATCCTGGTCGTCGCGCCGGTGATGGCCGTGATCATCGCCCTGGGCTTCTTCCCGAAGCCGCTGCTGGACTACATCAACCCCAGCGTCGAGGCGACCTTGAGCACATTGCAGAAGACCGATCCCACGCCGGTGCATCCGGCCGCCGCTGCTGCCGCAGGAGTGTCCCGTTGAGAACCTTGGCGGCGGTCTTCGCCCAGAATCCCGGCATCCGGATCCCGGCGCCGCACATCGAGTACTACGAGATCTCGCCGATCCTCGTGGTGTTCGGGGTCGCGACCGTGGGTGTGCTCGTCGAGGCGTTCGTCCCGCGGACCAGCCGACTGCTCATGCAGACAGTGCTCTCCCTCGGCGGTCTGCTCGCCGCGTTCGTGCTCGTCTGCATGCTGCACGACCGGACGATGACTGCGGCCGAGGGTGCGCTGGCCATCGACGGCATGACGTTGTTCCTGCAGGGCTCGATCCTGCTGCTCGGCGTCATGGCGGTCCTGCTGCTGGCCGAGCGCAAGCTCGAGCCCGGTGGCGCGTTCGCCACCCAGGCCGCCACCGTGCCCGGCTCGTCGGCCGAACGCACGGCTGACGCGACCGGCTGGACGCAGACCGAGATCTTCCCGCTGACGCTGTTCGCGATCGGCGGCATGCTGGTGTTCCCGGCGGCCAACGACCTGCTGCTGATGTTCGTCGCGCTGGAGGTCCTGTCGCTGCCGCTGTACGTGATGTGCGGCCTGGCCCGGCGGCGGCGCCTGCTGTCGCAGGAAGCCTCGATGAAGTACTTCCTGCTGGGCGCGTTCTCCTCGGCATTCTTCCTCTACGGCATCGCGATGCTCTACGGCTACGCGGGCAGCGTCGACCTGTCGAAGATCGCCGCGGCTGTCTCCGGCTCGTCGAACAATGACGCGCTGCTGCTGATCGGGATGGCGCTGGTCGGTGTCGGCCTGCTGTTCAAGGTCGGCGCGGTCCCGTTCCACGCCTGGACCCCGGACGTCTACCAGGGCGCCCCGACGCCGGTCACCGCGTTCATGGCCGCGGCCACCAAGGTCGCCGCGTTCGGCGCGCTGATCCGGGTCTACTACGTGGGCCTCGGCGGCGAGAAGTGGGACTGGCACCCGATGATCTGGGCCGTCGCGATCGCGACGATGCTGTTCGGGTCGCTGGTCGCGATCGTGCAGACCGACGTCAAGCGCATGCTGGCGTACTCGTCGATCGCCCACGCCGGGTTCATCCTGGTGGGCGTCGCGGCGACGAACCAGAGGGGCCTGTCGGCCACGATGTTCTACCTGGTCACGTACGGCTTCTCGACGCTGGCGGCCTTCGCGATCGTCTCACTCGTCCGCGACGGCGGGCAGGAGGCCACCCACCTGTCGCAGTGGGCCGGCCTGGGTCGGCGCTCGCCGGTGGTGGCCGGGGCGTTCGCGCTGCTGCTGCTCGCCTTCGCCGGGATCCCGCTCACCTCCGGGTTCGCCGGCAAGTTCGCGGTGTTCTCCGCGGCCATTTCGGCCGGGGCCACCCCGTTGGTCGTCGTCGGCGTCATCTCGAGCGCGATCGCGGCCTTCTTCTACGCCCGGGTGATCGTCCTCATGTTCTTCTCGGCGCCCGTGGCCGACGGGCCGCGCGTGGTCGTCCCCAGCGCCTTGACCACCATTTCGGTGGCCCTGGGCGTTGCGGTTACCGTTGTCCTTGGTCTCGCCCCGCAACCGGTGCTCGACCTGGCCAACAACGCCGCTTACCTGGTTCGCTGATCGCCCTGGGGGGCACTCATGAGCAGTCTGGGCTTCGACCCCGGGCCGGGCCTGCTCGATTCCCGGTTGACCGAGGAACTGCGGGCCGGTCTCGACGCCGTCGAGGTCCTGCTGCGCGACTCGTTGAAGTCGGAGTACCCGTTCGTCACCGAGACCTCGCGGCACCTGGTCGATGCCGGCGGAAAGCGCTTCCGACCGATGCTGGTGCTGCTGGCCGCGCAGTTCGGCCCGAACCCGCAGGCCGCCGGGGTGATCCCGGCGGCGGTGGTCTGCGAGATGACGCACCTCGGGACGCTGTACCACGACGACGTTATGGACGAGGCGACGATGCGCCGCGGCGCCGTCAGCGCCAACTCGCGGTGGGGCAACACGATCGCGATCCTCACCGGCGACTTCCTGTTCGCCCGCGCCTCGGACCTGCTGGCCGACCTCGGCCCGGAGTGCGTCCGCATCCAGGCCCGGACGTTCGAGCGACTGTGCACCGGCCAGATCAAGGAGACGGTCGGACCGGGTGAGCAGGACGACCCGCTGGCGCACTACCTGTCCGTGGTTGCCGACAAGACCGGCTCGCTGATCGCCACCTGCGCCCGCTTCGGCGGGATGCTCTCCGGCGCCGACGAGCAGGTGGTCGAGCAGCTCAGCCGCTTCGGTGAGCGCATCGGCATCGCCTTCCAGCTCTCCGACGACCTGTTGGATGTCGCCAGCACCTCCGAGGAGTCCGGCAAGACGCCGGGCACCGACCTGCGCGAAGGCGTCCCGACCCTGCCGGTGCTGCACGCGCTGGAGTCCAAGGACCCGGCCGACCAGCGGTTGCACGAGCTGCTGCGCGGCGACCTCGACGACGACACGAGGCACCCCGAGGCCCTGGAGCTGCTGCGCGCCCACCCGGCCATGGAGTCGGCCCGCGCCGACGTCCGCGCCGCGGCCGACGACGCCCGCCGAGTCCTGGTCGCCCTGCCTGACATGCCCGCCCGCGCCCTGCTCGAGTTCCTCTGCGACGTCGTCGTCGACCGCAGCAACTGAGCCGCGGCCGGGGCGTCAGTTCGGGAGGCTTGCGGCCATCCGCGCCACGGCCTCGGAGACCAGGGCCCGGGACGTCCCGAAGTTCAGGCGGACGAAGCCGGCGCCAGTGCGCCCGAAGCCGGCCCCGTCGTTGACCGCGACCCTCCCTCGGGTCAGGAAGACGTCGTGCGGCGACGGCTCCAGGCCCAGCGCCCGGCAGTCCAGCCAGGCCAGGTAGGTGCCCTCCGGGGGGAACCAGGACACCGCCGGCAGATGTGCGGCGAGTTCGGCGCCGAGATGGTCGCGGGTGAGCACCAGGTGCTCGAGCAGATCGTCGAGCCACCCGTCGCCGTCGTTGAATGCCGCGACCGAGGTCTCGATGCCGAGGATTCCCGCGGCACCGCGGTGCCGGTAGGACTGGCCGCGCAGCCACGCGTCGTCGGCGGAGTTTCCCGCCACCGCGACCGCGGCGTGCAACCCGGCCAGGTTCCAGGCCTTGGTCGCCGAGTGCAGGCTCAACGTGCGAGCCTCGATCTGCGGCCCGAGCGAGGCGAACGGGATGTGCCGGGCCGGGGGCAGCACCAGCGGGGCGTGGATCTCGTCGGCGACCACTCGCACGTCGTGACGCTCCGTCAGTTCCGCCAGGGCACGCAGTTCCGACTCGGTGTAGACCCGGCCGACGGGGTTGTGCGGGTTGCACAGCAGCAGCAGCCGGTTGCCCGCCGCGAAGGCCGCGTCGAGGCCGTCGAGGTCGAGCTCCCAGCGGGCGGTGCCCCGCAGCATGGGCACCTCGACCAGGCGTCGGTCGCGGCTCCGCACCGCGTCGAGGAACGGGTAGTACACCGGCGAGGTCACCACCACGCCGTCGCCCGGCGCGGTGAAGCCCTCGATCCACAGCTCGACCCCGCGCATCACGTCGCGCAGCATCAGCACCCGGTCGGGGTCGAGGACCCAACCCCAGCGCCGGGCGGCGAACCCGCTGAAGGCGGCTGCCAACTCCGGGACCACCAGGTCGACGGCGTACCCGAAGTCGCCGCCGCGGGCCAACGAGTCGTGCACTGCCGCGGCGACGGCGGGCGCGGCCGGGAAGTCCATCTCGGCGACCCAGGCGGGCAGCACATCCGGCGGGTAGGCCCGCCATTTCATGCTGCGGCGTTTCCGCAGTTCCTCGAGGTCGAGTCGGTCGAACGCGGAATCACCCACACCTCGACGTTATCCGGCCCCGCCCTTGCCGGTCGGGACCAGGCCGAGCAGTGGGTCGGCCGGCGACGGGTCCTGCGGCGGGGTCGAGTTCGGCGGCAGCTCGGTCGAGGGCCCGCTGGGCGCCGGCGTGGACGGCGTGACCGGGGTCGCCGACTTCGGCTCGTAGCTGCCGAAGCCCGGTGTCGGCTCGGCGACCCGGTTGCAGACCACGTCCGGGCCGTCGCCGCTCTTGCGGGCCGGCAGTTCGCCGTTGGCCAGGTACTTGGCGACCCGGTCCTCGATGCAGGGGTTGCCGCCCAGGGAGTTGGCGTGGCTGGTCGCGTCCTTCTCGGCCACCAGCCGGGAGGACGGGAACAGCTTGCGCACGTCGAGCGCGTCCGCGAACGGGGTGGCCCCGTCGAGGGTCGCGTTGATCAGCAGCATCGGCGGAGCCTTGGCACCGTCGACCTTGATCGGGGTACCTGCCTTGGCCGGCCAGAAAAGGCAGGCGGTGTTGTACCAGACGTTCGCCCAGGTCTCGAACGGCGCTTCCGTGGCGGTCTTGAAACCGTCGGGGCGCCAGACCTTGTCGTAGGAGGACGGCCAGGCAGTGTCGGTGCACTGGACCGCGTTGTAGACCGCGAAGCCGTTGTCGTCCGGGTCCTGCGCGGACTGGTAGGCGACCTGCGCCTCGCTCATGTCGTGGCGGTTCACCCAGGAGGCGAAGGCCCCGGCGGCGTCCGGCCAGAGGAACTCCGCGTACATGGTGTGGGAGAACGTGTCGACCCACTCACTCGGCCCGATCCCGCTGACCGGCTTGCCCGCCAACTGCTTGAGCACCGCGTAGTACTTCCCGCGGACCGCGGCCTCGGTGCTGCCCAGGTAGTAGGTGTTGTTGTGCGCGGCGACCCAGCTGAAGAACTTCCGCGAGACGCCCTCGAACGCCTTGTCCTGGGACAACTGCGCGTCGTACCAGACGCCCTTCGGGTCGACGTTGCCGTCGAGCACCATGCGGTCGACGTGGGTGGGGAACAGCGTCGCGTAGACCTGGCCGAGGTAGGTGCCGTAGGAGAAGCCGTAGTAGCTGATCTTCTTCTCGCCGAGTGCCGAGCGGATCGCGTCCATGTCGCGGACCGTGTCCTCGGTCTTCATGTGGGACAGCAGGTCGCCGTACTTCTGTCCGCACTCACCGGCGTACTTCTTCGACAGCGCCAGCCAGGCGTCCTCGTCGTGGCTGAGCGTCGAGCCGTGCGACTCCGGGGTGTAGTCCGGGCGCGGGCCCTTCTCGTAGTTCGGGTCGCAGGAGATGGCCGGCTTGCTCTGCCCGACCCCCCGCGGGTCGAAGCCGATCCAGTCGTAGCCCTTACCGGCGCCGTTGGAGATCGTGTCGCGCAGTGACGACAGCGCCAGACCGGAGCCGCCCGGGCCACCGGGATTGGCCAGGATGACGCCGCGCCGCTTGGCGGTCGCCTTCTCCCGCGACACCGCGATCTGGATCTGCTTACCCGCCGGGTTGCTCCAATCCATCGGGACGGACAGGAAGCCGCACTGCGAGTCGGCCCCCGCCGGGCCGCCGGTTGTGCAGGGCCCCCAGTCGATCTTCGACGTCGATGCGGTGTCGGTGACGCTCGCGTGCGCCCCGGGAGCCACCGCGGCGAAACTCGCCGCCGCGAGGACAAGTGCTCCGGCCGTGGATGCCGCCAGCGTTCTCAAGATCTGTTACCTCCGGTCGGCGGGACTGTGCGGTTCAGGTTGCGGCGGACGAGGGGCGCTGCGGTCCGGCGACGGTTGCGGCTGTGGCCATGGTCGCCGCGCGCATTCGACGTCGGCCCGGTCCCCGGATTGGCGCGGTGGCAACTGGCCGGTCGCGAGGTAGGCGGAGATGCGGTCGTCGACGCAGGAATTGCCCTGCAACGAACCGGCGTGGGTGGTGCCGTCGACCTCGGCGACCAACGCCGACGTCGGGAACTCCTTGCGGACCGCCAGCGCGCCGGCGAACGGGGTCGCCCCGTCGTGGGTGGCGTTGATCAGCAGGATCGGCGTGGCCAGCAGGGCCAGTTTGTGCCCGTCGATGTGTAACGGCGTGGCCGCGGACACCGGCCACCAGGTGCACGGCGCGGAGAACCAGAACCCGCCCCACGCTGCCAGCGGGGCCTTCGCGGCGATCGCGTAGCCGTCGGAGCGGACCTTCTCGTAGTCGGTCGGGAACGGGCCGTCGGTGCAGTAGGTGGCGTTGAAGGCCGCGAACGAGTTGTCGTTCCCGGGATGGTCGGCGCCCTGGTACTGCGACCGGATCGTCGCGGTCTTCCCGGCGACCCAGTCGGCCCACGCGGCCGCGATTCCGGGCCAGCGCGATTCGGCGTACCCGGCGACCAGGAACACGTCGTCGAACTCGGCCGGGCCGATCCCGTCGACGGGCTTGGCGGTCAGGGAGTTCTCCAACTCGGCGTAGGCCGCGGTCACCTCGTCCGCGGTCGAGCCGAGGTGGTAGACGGAGTCGTTGTCGGCGATCCAGCCGAAGAACTTGGAGATCACGTACTGGAACGCGGTCATCTGCGCCATGCCGCCGTCGCCGTAGCCGGGGTAGGTCGGCGGCACGTTGCCGTCGAGGACCATCCGGCCGAGGTGCTCGGGGAACATCGTGGCGTAGCCCTGGCCGAGGAACGTGCCGTAGGAGAAGCCGTAGTAGTTCAACCGCGCCTCACCCAGCGCGTCGCGGATCGCGTCCATGTCGCGGATGGTGTCGGTCGAGTGCATGTGGGCCAGCAGCGCGCCGTTGTGGGTCGTGCAGTCCTTCGTGTACTTCTCGGTGCGCTCGATCCAGGCCTTCTCGTTCGGCGCCTGCGAGTTCCGATCGGCTGGCTTGTAGGCCGGCCGCGGCCCCTTCAGGTAATCGGCCTCGCAGGTCAGCGCGGGTCGGCTGGACCCGACGCCGCGCGGGTCGAAGCCGATCCAGTCGTAGGTGCGGCCCACGTCGTTCGGGACCGCTCCGGGCAGGTACGCGGGCATGTCCAACCCGGAGGCGCCAGGGCCACCTGGGTCGACGAGCATCACGCCCTGGCGGTCGTGGGTCGCTTTCACCCGGGACAGCGCCAGCTGGATCTTCTGGCCGCTCGGGTCGGTCCAGTCCAGCGGCACGGTCAGGAACGTGCACTCGGCCCCGACCTGGACCAGCGCCAGGTCCTGGCACGGGGCCCACACCAGGTCGGAATTGCGGCCGAGCAAGGGATTCACCGCAGCTCCGGCGGCGGCCGTGCCCCCGATCGCCGTCAGGCACGCCAGACCGAGCGCCACGGCCCCCACGGCCGCCGCGGTTCGGCTTCCGGCACGTCTCATCGGTCCCCAACCCCCGGCTGAACCCGACGGTTTCGTCGGCGCGTGCAGCTGCACGGTTCATTCAGCGTATAGGCGGAGTTGGCAAGTACGTCCCGATACGACCGAGTTGTGGACAGCCATCCGGCTGTGGATTACCTGGACCTGGTCCGCACTTGCCGCAGTGGCCCGAACGCGAGGAGGAGGCAGGAAATCCTGCCTCCTCCTCGGGTTCACCGCACCCCACCGTCCGCGTGCCGACGAACGTTGCCCGCCCGTCGGCACGGGATCCGGCAAGAGCTACGGCACGAGCGAAATGACGCCGTTGGCCCCGTTGCTGCTGGCGTTGCCGTTGACCGAGGCGCTGCCACCGGTCAGGCCGCCGAGGAGGCCGTTCACCAGGCCGCCGACGCCGTTGGTCGGGTTGGTCAGCGGGAGACCGTTGGCGCCCAGGCCGGCCTTGCCGGCCAAGCCGTTCACCACGCCACCGACGGTGCCGGTGACGTCGCCGACCACGCCACCGACGTTGCCACTGGTTGCGTCGCCCGCGATCTTGCTCACGCCGTTCAGCGTGCTGCTGACCGCGCTGCCGCCCGGCAGGGTGCCTGCCACGCCGCCGACGGTCCCGGTCACGCCACCGAGCTGGCCGGTCACGCCACCGACGGTGCCGGTGATGCCACCGGAGGTGCCGAGCTTGGCAACCCCGGAGACCGTGTTCAACGCGCCGCTCGCCTGGCTGAACGCGCTGTTCGCGGCGCCGCCGGCGGTGGCGAACGCGGAGTCGAACAGGCCCTCGGCGGTGTTCAGGGCCGCGGAGTACTGGGCCAGCGCGGTGTCAGCGACACCGCCGGTCTTGCCCTTGGCCAGCGAGACGGCGTTCTGCGCGAGGGCGAACGCGCTGTCGACCTTCGACTTGGCGTCGGCCAGCTTGGCCGTCACGGTGTTGGCCGGGTTGGTGAGCAGCGCGGTCGCGTTGGTCGCGGTTCCGAGCACGGTGCCGACGGTGCCCTGCGCCAGGCTCAGCGCGGCGTTGGCCTCGGACAGCGCGCTGTTCAGCGAGGCCGACAGCGACTGGTTCGGGTTCGACAACGTCCCCGCGGCCGGACCCGAGACCGACTTGAGCTTGCCCTGCGCGGTCTTGATGGTGCTCAGCGCGCCGGCGCCCGCGGCGTCGAGGTTGGTGCGGGTTGTGCCCAGGCTGCCGTTCAGCGCGTTCAGTGCGCCGGAGTTGTCGTAGGAGACGTTGGCCTGACCCGAGGAGACCGTGCCACGAGCCGATCCGGCCGACGGCTTCGAGTGGTTGACGCTCACGGCCGCGGTCGTGATCCCACCGATGACCAGGGCGCCCGTGATGACGCCGGCTGCCCAGCCGATACCGGTCTTGTTCATCTATGCCACGCTCCGTGTCTCGTCGTCCGAAGTTGCGTCCGCGACGCACGTACAACGGCTTCGATGAGAGCGCTGGCAGCCAGGTTCCGGAGCGCTGTGAGAACGGTCCCTTCGACGCGCGCCGATCGTCCGGACGTATGAGCGTTTTGCCGGCTCTTTAGAGCTGTTTGCCAACGAGCGGACGATGCGGCGCAGGCCCGTTCCGGCCCTGCAGAACGCCGAGGCGGGCCGCAGCAAACGCTGCGGCCCGCCGTTGATCCGGGTTGTGGTGGTTCTCAGCCGGTGATGGTCCAGGTGTCCGTGCCGCGCAGCATTCGCTGCAGATCGCCGGGCTTTGCCGCGGCGGTGCGCAACTGGGCGCTCATCATGGCGTCGTACGTGGGCCGCTCGACGTCGCGGAAGACTCCGATAGGCGTGCGGTCCAGGGCCAGGTCCGGCAGTCGGGACAGCGCGAAGGCCAAACCCGGGTCCGTGGCGTGGGCGTCGTGGGTGAGCACGTCGGCCTCGTTCTCCGGCGTGATGTCGACGACCTCGATCGTGCCGTTCGCGCCGCGCACGACCCCGCGCTCGTTGTCCGCGCCGAAGCGGATCGGCTGCCCGTGCTCGAGGCGGATCAGGTGCTTCTGGGCCGACTCGGAATCCTTCAACGGCTCGAATGCGCCGTCGTTGAAGATGTTGCAGTTCTGGTAGATCTCGATCAGCGCGGTGCCCTGGTGCTCCGCCGCCGCCCGCAGCACCGCGGTCAGGTGCTTACGGTCGGAGTCGATCGTGCGAGCCACGAACGTGGCCTCGGCGCCCAGGGCCAGCGAGACCGGGTTGAACGGGTAGTCCAGCGAGCCGACCGGGGTCGACTTGGTGATCTTGCCGACCTCGGAGGTCGGCGAGTACTGACCCTTCGTCAGACCGTAGATCCGGTTGTTGAACAGCAGGATCTTCAGGTTGATGTTGCGGCGGAGCGCGTGGATCAGGTGGTTGCCGCCGATGCTCAGCGCGTCGCCGTCGCCGGTGACAACCCAGACCGACAGGTCCGGGCGGGTGGTGCACAGGCCGGTCGCGATCGCCGGCGCCCGGCCGTGGATCGAGTGCAGGCCGTACGTGTTCAGGTAGTACGGGAACCGGGACGAGCACCCGATGCCCGAGATGAAGACGATGTTCTCCTTGCGCAGCCCGAGCTCGGGCAGGAAGCCCTGAACCGCGGCGAGGATCGCGTAGTCCCCGCAGCCGGGGCACCAGCGCACCTCCTGGTCGGACTTGAAGTCCTTCGCCGACTGGGTGACGTCGGTCTTCGGCACCAGGGACAGGCTCTGGTAGGCCAGCCCGGGCGGGGGAGAGGCGTCGCGAGGCATCTTCTACTGCGCTCCTTGCTGGGGCTTCCGACGCTTGGCTCGATCGGTGCGCTCGGTCTCGGCGATCATGTCGATCAACTCGGTGACCGCGTCGGACAACTCGCCGACGGTGAACGGCAGGCCGCGGACCTTGTTGAAACCGACGATGTCGACGAGGTATTTCGCGCGCAGCAGCATCGACAACTGGCCGAGGTTCATCTCCGGCACGATGACCCGCTCGTAGGAGCGCAGCACCTCGCCGGTGTTCGCCGGGAACGGGTTCAGGTGGCGCAGGTGCGCGCAGGCCACCTCGCCGCCGTTCTGCCGCACGCGGCGGCAGGCCGCCGCGATCGGGCCGTACGTCGAACCCCAGCCCAGGATCAGCACCTTGGCCTTGCCGGACGGGTCGTCGACGGCCAGCGGTGGGATGTCGGCGGCGATGCCGTCGATCTTGGCCTGCCGCGTGCGGACCATCAGGTCGTGGTTGGCCGGGTCGTAGGAGATGTTCCCGTGGCCGTCGGCCTTCTCGATGCCGCCGATGCGGTGCTCCAGCCCCGGCGTGCCCGGGATGGCCCACGGCCGGGCGAGGGTCTTCGGGTCGCGCTTGTACGGCCAGAAGGTCCGGTCGCCGGACTCGGTCTCGTGGTTGGTCTCAGTGGCATACGGCTGGTAGAGGTCGGGCAGGTCGTCCACGTTCGGGATCCGCCACGGCTCGGCGCCGTTGGCCAGGTACCCGTCGGACAGCAGCATCGTCGGGGTCCGGTACTTGATGGAGATCCGGACCGCCTCCACCGCCGCGTCGAAGCAGTCGGCGGGCGACTGGGGAGCCACGATCGCGACCGGGCACTCGCCGTTGCGGCCGAACATCGCCATCAGCAGGTCGGACTGCTCGGTCTTGGTGGGCAGACCTGTCGCCGGACCGGCCCGCTGCACGTCGACGATGACCAACGGCAGTTCGAGGCTGACGGCCAGGCCGATCGTCTCGGACTTGAGCACCACGCCGGGGCCGGAGGTCGAGGTGACGCCCAACGAGCCGCCGAACGAGGCACCGAGTGCCGCGCCGACGCCGGCGATCTCGTCCTCGGCCTGGAACGTCCGCACGCCCATGCCCTTGTGCCGGGACAGCTCGTGGAGGATGTCGCTGGCCGGGGTGATCGGGTACGCGCCGAGGAACAGTGGCAGCCGGGCCTGTTGGGCGCCGGCGATCAGGCCGTAGGCCAGAGCCGTGTTGCCGGTGATGTTGCGGTACTCACCGGCCTGCAGCGGGGCGGGCTTGATCTCGTAGGAGACAGCGAAGTCCTCGGTGGTCTCGCCGTAGTTCCAGCCCGCGCGGAACGCCGCGATGTTGGCGTCGCGGATGATCGGCTTGGCGGCGAACTTGTCCTTCAGGAACTTCTCGGTGCCCTCCGTGCCGCGGCCGTACAGCCACGACAGCAGGCCCAGGGCGAACATGTTCTTCGACCGCTCGGCCTCCTTGCGGGTCATGTCGAAGTCCTTCAGGGCCTCGACGGTCAGCGCGGTCAGCGCCAGGCCGTGCACGTGGTACGCCTGCAACGAGTGGTCGTCGAGCGGGCTGGTCTTGTAGCCGACCTTGGTCAGGTTCCGGTTGGTGAACTCGTCGGTGTCGGCGACGATCATGGCCCCGCGCGGCAGGTCGGCCAGGTTGGCCTTCAGTGCGGCGGGGTTCATCGCGACCAGCACGTCCGGGGCGTCGCCCGGGGTCAGGATGTCGTGGTCGGCGAAGTGCAGCTGGAAGCTGGAGACCCCGGGCAGGGTGCCCGTTGGTGCCCGGATCTCGGCCGGGAAGTTGGGCAGCGTCGACAGGTCGTTGCCGAACGAGGCCGTTTCGGCGGTGAACCGGTCGCCGGTGAGTTGCATACCGTCGCCGGAGTCGCCGGCGAACCGAATGATCACCCGATCGAGTTGTTGAACCTGCTTCGACACCTGGCGCGTCTCCCCAGCTGGGCCGACCCGGGCGCCCCGGCGGCCGAAAAATTTACGTCCTGGTCGGGTGATGGATCTGCCCGCCGACTGTTTCTCAGGTTACGCCCCCTGGGCGGGCGGTGACGGTCGGGGATGCCCTCGGCGGGCGCCGGAGTGTCGTCGGCGGCTCCGTGGTCGTTCAAACCGAGGTGCCTTGGCCGGCCAGGAAGTTGTCGACGGCGGGTCGGCAGTCGTTCAAAGGGCTTGGCCAGGGATCACAGGAACGGCCCAGCGCAGGTCCGCCGTTCGGCTGATTGCCGGGCACTTTCCGGCGCATCGGACACCGTCGAACGCCCGATTCTGGGCCTGCCTCGGAACGCCCACCCGACTTGTCGGCATCCAAGCCGCATGACTGTGAACCGGCGAGTAGGTCTGGCCGCCGCATACCTGGCCGTGCTGACGGTGGCGGTGGGCGTGCCCGAGGCGCTGCACCTGCACCGCGGGTCCGCCACGCCCGCGGGCGTCGCCTCGCAGTCCCCGGCGGCCCCGGCAGCCCCGGCGAGCCTCTACGACTCGGCCGGCCGCCAGGTCCTCTCCGTCTGATCCGCCCGCAACCCACCAGCACGCCAGGAGCCAACGATGTCGCGCGCCGAGTCGCGGGAGGTCCATCCCTACGAGTTGTTGCCGCAGCCGCCGACCGACGCCGAGAAGTACGCCTACCTCGGTCGTCGGCACCGCTGGTTCGCCTTTTACACCCTCGGGGCGCTGGGCCTGACCGTCGCGGCGATCATCCGCCTGACGTTCATGGGCGGGGTGACCCGGCTGCTGTGGCCATTGGCCGCGCTGATGTTCACCTGGGCGCTGGTCAGCTTCGTGTCCACCTGCCGCGGCCGCCGGATGAACCTGCCCGATCACCTGGCCAAGGTGACCGGTTGGCGGCCGGCCGGGGCCTACCCGTCGGTCGACGTGTACCTGCCCTCCTGCGGCGAGCCGATGTCGGTGCTGCGCAACACCTACCGCGCCGTCGGGCAGTTGGAGTGGGCCGGCGAGCTGAACGTCTGGGTGCTCGACGACTCGGCCCGGCCCGAGGTGGCCCGGATGGCGAACGAGTTCGGCTTCCACTACCGGACCCGGCCGAACCGGGGCTACATGAAGAAGGCCGGGAACCTGATCTTCGGTTACGGCCAGTCCGCCGGCGACCTGATCCTCGTCCTCGACGCGGACTTCGCCCCGCGGCCGGACATGCTGAACGAGATGGTCCCCTATTTCGACGACGAGACCATCGGGATCCTGCAGTCGCCGCAGCACTTCGACGCGCACCCGGCGATGCCGTGGATCCAGCGGGCCTCCGGCGTCGAGCAGCGGATGTTCTACCGGCTGATCCAGACCTCCCGCGACACCGTCGACGGCGCGATCTGCGTCGGCACCTGCGCGATCTACCGGCGCGCGGCGCTGGAGAACTCCGAGGGGTTCGCGCAGATCGGCCACAGCGAGGACGTGCACACCGGCGTCAACCTGATCCGAGCCGGGTACAAGGTGCGCTACCTGCCGGTGATCCTGGCCAAGGGCCTGTGCCCGGAGACCTTCAGCGGCTACGTGAACATGATGTACCGCTGGTGCACCGGGTCGCTGAGCCTGCTGGCCGACCCCCGGTTCCACGCCACGCCGATGCGGCGCGCGCAGCGGGCCTGCTACTGGTCGGGCTTCCTCTTCTACGTGATGACCGCGGTGACGGTGGCCTTCGGCAGCGTGCCGGCGATCATCGTGCTCTGGTTCTACCCCTCGCACGTGCACCCGTTGAACTCGCTGTCGCTGATCCCGTCGTTCTTCGGGGCGCTGTTCGTGCTGCCCGCGCTGCTGGGGACGCGGCGGGTGATGGATCTGCTTCGGCTGCGGATCGTCTACGCCTACTGCTTCGCCCAAGCCGTGGTCGACTTCGCCCGCGGCCGCTCCGCCGGCTGGGTGCCCAGCGGGGTCAAGACCCGCACGCCGCTGGGCGACAAGGTCCGGCGCAAGATCGTCTGGTGGGGCGGCACCATGCAGGCGATCACCTGGGTCGGCATCTACCGCGGCGTGCTCGTGCACGGCCTGGGCCAGTACTCGCTGATGGTCACGGTCAACGCCCTGTCGCTGCTGGTGTGGCTGGCGGTCGCGCAGCCCGGCTCGGGCCTGCCGGAGTCGCCCGCCGAGGCGCTGGTGGCCCAGATCCCGGCGCAGCGGACCGATTCGCTCCCGGCTCCGGTCGACGCGCTGGCTTCCCGGGACTGATTCAGACCGGTCGCGCCAAATCTGGCCCAAGGTCGGGTTCGTCCAAGACTCGCCCCGTACCGTGCGGGCGTGCGACGGAAATGGCTGGGCGGGCTGGTCGGCGTGGCTGTCGTGGGCGGCGCCGCGCTGGCGGCCGTGCCCGGCCCGGCGCCGGAGCTCCGGCTGACCACCGCGGCCGCGTCGCACCCGGCCGCCGCGACGGCGTGGCGGACCGTCTGGCAGGAGGACTTCACCGGCCCGGCCGGGACCCTGCCGAGCGCGAGCGACTGGAAGTTCGACCTCGGCCGCGGCTACCCGGACGGGCCGTCCGGTTGGGGCAACCACGAACTCGAGCAGTACACCGCCGACCCGTCGAACGTCTCCCTGGACGGCGCCGGCGACCTGCGCATCACCCCGACGCTGGTCGACGGCGTCTGGCACTCCGGCCGCATCGAGACCCAGCGCTCCGACTTCGCTCCGCCGCCGGGCGGCAGCCTGAAGATCGAGGCCCGCATCCAGCTGCCGGGCGGCGGCAAGGGTTACTGGCCCGCGTTCTGGGCGTTGGGCAACACGTTCCGGACGCACGAGCAGGTCTGGCCGCACACCGGCGAGCTGGACCTGATGGAGAACGTCAACAACTCACCGGTCGTGCACGGGACCCTGCACTGTGGCCAGGCCCCGGGCGGCGCCTGCGACGAGCCGCACGGGATGAGCGCCGAGGCGGACCTGGGGCAGCCGGCCGGTTCCGCCGGGTGGCACACCTACACGCTGATCTGGAACGCCGCGCCGCAACAGCTGATCTGGCAGGTCGACGGCCGCACCTACGCGAGCGCCACCTCGGACCAGGTCAGCGCGCAGGCCCTGCGCGGGGCGCTGAGCCACGGGTACTTCCTGCTGTTCAACGTCGCGGTCGGCGGGACGTGGCCGGGATCGCCCGACGCGACCACCAAGCCCGGTGCCTCGATGCTCGTCGACTGGGTGCGGGTGTCCCAGACGTCCCGAACGTCGGACTGAAGCTTTGATCGTCTGACGTTCCGTCAGCCTTTACCGGGACCGACTCAGACGCGGTCCGGATGCGCCCGGTTCCGCGGCCTTTGAAGATCGTCCGATTGGTCAGTTCACAGCGTCTGCACGGCCGGCTCTCGCGGAACCTTTACCCGATGTAAACATTCGCGCGCCCGGGCAATCTTGTGCCTGACGGGCCGATCGAGCGCCCGGAAAGCGCGCCGACGGCGGGAACCGCCGCTACCGCCGCTTCGGACCAGCCAGACCACCTACGACTTTCCCTGGGGGGAAATCAATCATGCGCTTCACCAAGACCAAGATCGCCGTCGCCGTCGCCACCACCGCCGTCGTGGCCCTGGGCTCGACCGCCGCCTACGCCTACTTCACCACCGGCGGCTCGGGCACCGGCTCGGCCACGGCCGGTGTCGCGGTCCCGCTGACCGCCACCATCACGGTCGCCGGTCCGGCCCTGGTTCCGGACGGCAGCGCCCACGAGCTCAGCTTCTCCATCCACAACCCGGCCTCCTTCGCGCAGCACGCGTCCAGCGCTGTCATCTCGGTCGGCACGATCGTCGCCGCCGACGGCACCGCCACGCTGCTCAACACGCTGTGCGACTTCTCGGTCGTCCAGCCGACCATCCCCTCGGGTGGCTTCACCTTCACCGCAGGGCAGACCATCGCCGTCCCCGCCAGCGCTGCCACCGGCGCGCTCGTGATGACCGACAACAACACCAACCAGTCGGCCTGTGAAGGCGCGACCGTCAGCCTGACCGCCGTCATCTCCTAGCTCCCGCTCCTGGTGGGCGGCCCGGCAAGGGCCGCCCGCCACTTGTGGTCGTAGCCACCGAAGCCGCCGCTTCGCCGATCCGCAAGAACCACTCGACTTCCACGGGGGAAACATCGTGCGCATCACCAAGTCCAAGGTCGCCGTAGCCGTCGCCGCAACCGCCGTCGTCGCGCTGGGCAGCACCGCCGCGTACGCCTACTTCGTCAGCACCGGCTCGGGCACCGGCACCGTCAGCACCGGTGCGGCCGGCTCCTGGGGCGTTGTGGTCGGCTCGATCGCCGGCCCGCTGTACCCGGGTTCCGGTTCGCAGAGCATCTCGGTGACCGTCACCAACAGCGGCAGCGGCCACCAGCAGCTCAGCGCCGTCGCGCTCAGCATTCCGAGCTCAGGTCTGCCGACCGGTTGTGTCGCGGCCGACTTCACCGTCACCTCGCCGACCTTCACCGCGATCGACCTCGCGGCCGGCGCCAACACCGTGGTCACCGGAACCGTCGCGATGAACGACACCAACGCGAACCAGAACGGGTGCGCCACCAAGACCCCGACCGTCGAGGCCGACGCGTCCTGATTGTCCAGTGGTGGCAGGGGTTTCGCCTCTGCCACCGCTGAATTCGAAGATTTGCAGCAGCACCATTTCGGGGGGAACGCAATGAAGGAGACGTCAGGCTGGAGACACCCCAGCCTGAAGGCCGGGACGGCGATGCTGGGTGCCGCCGCCCTGGTCCTTGGGGTCGGCGGAATTGCGGCCGCCCGATCGACCAACCCACTGAACCTCGAGGTGGCGCCCGGGGAGCAGCTCATCAACTTGGGCCAGACCGCCACCTTCACACTCTCGCTGGACCAGAGCCGGCACTTCACCGGAACCGCGCAGCTGTCGATCCTCTCCGGACTGCCCAAGCACTCGAGCGCCAGCTTCTCCTCCTCGACGATCAGCGGCACCCAGCAGGTCACGCTGACCGTTCGGACCAACTCCCAGACCTACACCGGACCGGACAACATCCGGATCAAGGCCAAGGCGTCGAATCACTCGGACACGATCACCGCGAAGCTCTGGGTGGTGCGGATCCCGCTGACGATCTCGGCCTCGCCGGGCAGCGACTCGATCAACGCCGGCCAGAGTGCCGTCTACAACGTCGCGATCCGGCACGGCCGCTGGAATCCCAACCCCAAGCTGTCGGTGCTGGGTCTGCCCGCAGGTGCCACCGCGAGCTTCAGCCCGAGCCAGACCACGGGGAAGTCCTCGGTACTGACGATCCGTACCAGCGCCACCAACACGCCGGCCGGTGACTACACGCTGACGATCGTGGCTGCGACCAACCTGCGTCGGGCGCAGACCCAGGTCGTGCTTCACGTCGCGGCTGTCCCGGTCTCCCAGCCCTTCACGATCAACGGCTCGCTCGGCCCGGCGCTCGGGCCGGGTAGCGGCGGTCCGATCGACGTCACGCTGCACAACCCGAACTCGGTGCCGATCACCGTCTCCGGGGTGACCGCCGCAGTCAGCTCGATCAGCGGACCCAACATCTCGGCCGCAAACCCGTGCACCGCCGCGGATTTCACCTCGGTCCCGATGCAGGGCACCGTCGTCGTCCCGGCCGGCGCGACCGAGACGCTGAGCCAACTCGGGGTCAGCCAGGCCAACTTCCCGTCGCTTTCGATGACGAACACCACGACCAGCCAGGACGGCTGTCAGGCCGCAACTCTCGGACTGACCTGGTCCGGCACCGCAACCGGGGGCAACCGATGACGCCGCGTCAGATCAATCACCGTAGGGGAGCACACCGGCGTCCGGTGCGCCGGTCGCTGAGCCGCGGCGTCGTAGTACTGACCGTCGGTGCTTCGGTACTCGGTGTGGCCGGAACGGCGCAGGCCTACTACCGGACGACCGGCACCGGCACCCACACCGTCTCCGTCGGTTCAGTGCTGGCGTTGAGCGGGACCGCCTCCACCACCACCGCGCTCTACCCCGGCGGCGCCGCCGATCTCAAGCTCACCGTGACGAATCCTTATTCGCAGAACATCACGGTCACGGCAATAACCCTGTCCTCCGTCTCGGCCACCGGCTGCACCACGCCGGACGTGACGTTGTCATCGGCCGCGATCAACCTCCTGCTGCCGTACACGCTGGCGCCGGGTCCGCATTCCGGGACTGCCAACAACGGCTTGCTCATGGGCTCGAACTCGAGCTCCGACTGCCAGGGCAAGACTCTGAACCTCTCGTTGACCATCTCCGGGACGCTGTGATGAACCGTCGTCGTGTTGTTGTCCTCGCGCTCGCAACCCCGCTGATCGCTCTCGCGCCGGTTCAGGCCTGGGCCTACTACGCCTTCGGGTCGTCCTCGGTGACTGGAACCGTGGCAGCCGCCTCCCTCGGCGCGCCTTCGGTGTCCGGGAGCCAGGCCATCCTCGGTGGGGCGACCATCAAGGTGACGGCCGCCCCGAGCGGTGGGCCCACTCCGTCGAGCTACCGCGTGGACCGGGTCAGCCCGAGCCCCGCGCAGGGTGTCTGCACGATCTCGGCCGTCAACAACTCGTGCACCGACAGCGGCGCCTCAGCTCTGTCTTCGAACACGTACGCGGTGTACTCGTTGCTCGGCACCAACTGGGTCTCGAGCAGCCACGGATCGGTCACGACCACCGTCCTGCCGGACACGTACTCGATCACCTCGAGTGCCTCGGCCACGGCGGGCACCTCGTTCCAGCTGACGATCATCGCCAACCTCGGCGGAATCACCCCGCTGGTTCCCGACCTGACCCTCAACGGACCTCAGGCGATCACCATCACCGGGGAGTCGAACAGCCCCGGCGGTAGCGCGCCAACCATTCCGACCACGGCGAACTTCGTCGCCGGTGTGGCGACGATCAACGTGACTCTCACCAGCGCGGGTCCGACGACGCTCAGCACGAAGGTCGGGACGGACTCGGCCGGCTCCACCTCGGTCACGGTCGGGGCGGGCGCTGCGGCGAAGCTGGCCTGGACCACCTCGTCGGCCGCCGGCGGCACGCTCAGCTCGACGTGCTTCTACACCTGCTCGTTGCCGAGCCTGGGCGGTAACGACGGGACCTTCACCTCGAAGGTCAGCGTCACCGACGCCTTCGGCAACATCGTCGACAACGCCGGTGGCACGGTCACCCTGACGTCCAACCCAGCCACGGGGCCGACGCTGACGCCCACGAGCCTGACCATCCCGAGCACCGGGGCCGCCACCTCGAGCGCGACCTTCAGCTACAAGTCGGAGACCGGCAACTGGTCGTCGGACACGGTTACGGCCAGCCTCGGTAGCTACTCGACCGCAGCTGCCACGCTGAGCAAGTAGCACTGCTGGAAGTTCAAGTCTGAGGGGCCGTCACTTCGGTGGCGGTCCCTCAGACGTTGGCGGCCGCGACCAGCGCCCGGCAGATCGCGGCGATGTCGTCGGGCTCGCAGATGTAGGGCGGCATCGTGTAGATCAGGTTCCGGAAGGGCCGGATCCACACTCCCTGCTCAAGCGCCGCCGCGGTGGCGGCCGGAAGGTCGACGGGTTCTCGGGTCTCGATGACGCCAATCGCACCGAGCACCCGGACGTCCAGGACGCCGGGCAGATCCCGGGCCGGTTCCAGGCCGGTGCGCAGGGCCGCCGAGATCCCGTCGACGCGCGCCTTCCAGTCCGAGTCGCGCAGCAGATCAATGCTGGCGCAGGCGACGGCGGCGGCCAGCGGGTTGGCCATGAACGTCGGGCCGTGCATCAGCGCGCGGGCCTCACCGCCGCAGACCCCTTCGGCGACCCGGGGCGTGCACAGGGTCGCGGCCATCGTCAGGTAGCCGCCGGTCATCGCCTTGCCCAGGCAGAGGATGTCCGGGGCGACGCCGGCATGGTCGCAGGCGAACATGGCCCCGGTGCGACCGAAGCCGGTGGCGATCTCGTCGAGGATCAGCAGCACCCCGAACTCGTCGCACAAAGCGCGCAGGGCGCGTACGCACTCGGGGGAGTGGAACCGCATCCCGCCCGCGCCCTGCACCACTGGCTCGACGATGATCGCCGCGATGTCCGGGCCGTGCCGGTGCATCAGTCGCCAGACCTCGAACAGCCACTCCTTGTCCAGCGGGGCGTCGAAGCCGTCCGGCGGCCGCGGCGCGAAGTACTGCTTGGGCAGGAACCGGCTGAACAGATGGTGCATCCCGCCGACCGGATCGCAAACTGACATCGCCGCGAATGTGTCGCCGTGGTAGCCGCCGCAGACGGTCAGCAGGCGGTGGCGCGGGTCGCCGGCGGCCTGCCAGTACTGCAGCGCCATCTTGATGGCGACCTCGACGGCGATCGAGCCGGAGTCGGTGAGGAACACGTGCCGCAACTGATTCGGCGTCAGATCCACCAGCCGCTCGGCCAATCCGACCGCGGCGGGGTGGGTCAGGCCGCCGAACATCACGTGGGCCATCGAGTCCAGCTGGGTGCGCACGGCCGCGTCCAGCGCCGGGTGCCGGTAGCCGTGGATTGCCGCCCACCACGACGACATCGCGTCGACGATCCGGCGTCCGTCGGCCAGCTCCAGGCGCACGCCGGAGGCGCCGACCACCGGGAGCACCGGGCCCGGCTCGACGACCGAGTCGTAGGGGTGCCACAGCAGCGCCCGGTCGGTCTCGACCAGGCGGGCGGCCCGCGCAGGATCCGTGATCAAGCCTTCTTGTATGCGACGACGGCCTCGGTCGACGTCAGGGTGGTGACTGTCGCGGTCAGGCCGGCCTGGGTCGTGCTCTTGCCCTGCTCGATGTTGGTGGCCGGGCTACTGCCGATCTGCATCAGGGCAGCGCCTTGCCCGATCTCGACCAGTTTGGTGTCGACACCCAGCACGCTGATCCCCGGGCCGCCGGCGGAGGCCTGGTTGTTCCGGGCCTTGGCCGGATAGGTCACCGTGCACGCGGTGGCCGAGCAGTTCGAGGTGGTGGGTTTGGCGCTCTCACCTGCGTTCGACTGACCACAGGCGGCGAGAGCCACGAGAGCGGGCATGAGCACGGCGACCGTGGTGCGACGCGAACCCCGTGCCCGTGGGGAGCGCGTCGCGAAGTTAAGCGACATGGCGCGAAGTCTAGGTGTCGTGATCACACCCAGGTAAGGAGGCCGGCCGGACAATTTGCCGCCACTCGGGCCGGGCGATCAATTGCGGCAGCGCAATCGTTGCGTCGCCCGATCCGGGCCCCGCCCTCAGACCTGCGGGTGGCCCTCGCCGACCCGGGTGACCCATACGGCCGCCCACAGCAGCAGGCCGGTGATCGCGCCGAACATGACGCCCAGGCTGAGGAAGGTGGCGTCGGAGTCGCCGGCGCCCTGCACGAGGTACATGAAGGTCATCAGGGCGAACACGCACGCGGACAACGTCAGGCAGTAGGAGGCCAACCGGAGCCGGCCCATCCGGACCTCGGCGCGCAAGTACGCCTCCCGCGCCAGCCGCCGGGCCTCGAACTCGGCCTCCGGGTCGCCGACCGGCACAGCGATGGCCGTGTCCGCCCGCGGGTCGCCGCGCAGCCCCAGGCCCGGGACGAACCCGAGCCCGAGATGGTCGGCCGCGACGGTGTCGGTCCCGCGTGGGTCAGCGGTCACTGAACGCTCCGCTTCTGCTTTGTCGACGGCCGTGGCTGGACGGATACGGCCCGCCGCCGTGTCGCCGGATGCGCCCGTTTCCTACCGGAACCGGACGTACTGCCAGCAAAGCCGAACAACGGACACGGTGTCCACATTGTTCCGGCCCGAGATCGGGAGCAATCCCGCCAACTTCATCAATTGGTCACGGGCCCGGCCTTGGCTACCCCGGAGCGTCAAGACCATGCCTGGACGCGGCGCGGCTCGCCGCCCGGCCCCTACACTCGCCGACCCCTCGCCACCGGCCTCGTAGAGTGACCACGGGAACGTCGGAGCGTCACCGAACGTTCTTGCCGTGGAACGAGTCTGTGCGGAGGTGGCCCGGCATGCACCGGCATTGGAACGGCTTGAAGACGGCGATCCTGCTCGGCGTCTTCTCGGCAATCATCATCGGCGTCGGTTCGATCTTCGGTCGGGGCGGCTTGATCATCGCCCTGGTGATCGCCGTCGGCATGAACGGCTACTCCTACTTCAACAGCGAGAAGCTCGCGTTGCGGTCGATGCAGGCGCGCCCGGTCAGTGAGGCCGAGGCCCCCGGCATCTACCGGATCGTGCGGGAGCTGTCGACGGCGGCCAAGCAGCCGATGCCGGCCCTCTACCTATCCCCGACGGCGGCTCCGAACGCGTTCGCGACCGGACGCGACCCGCGCCACGCCGCGGTCTGCTGCACCGAGGGCATCCTCGGCATCCTCGACGAGCGGGAGCTGCGCGGCGTGCTCGGCCACGAGCTGTCCCACGTCTACAACCGCGACATCCTGATCGCGTCGGTGGCGGCCACCTTCGCCTCGGCGATCATGTTCCTGGCCAATTTCGCCATGTTCTTCGGTGGCGGGGACGATCGGGACGAGGGCCGCAACTTCGTCGTCGAGCTGCTGATCATGCTGCTCGGTCCGATCGCGGCGAGCATCGTCCAGCTGGCGATCAGCCGGTCGAGGGAGTACCAGGCCGACGAGTCCGGCGCGAAGCTGACCGGCGACCCGCTGGCGCTGGCCTCCGCTCTGCGCAAGCTCGAGCTGGGCACCGCGGCCCGGCCGCTGGCGCCGGCGCCGCAGTTGCAGACCACCAGTTCGCTGATGATCGCCAACCCGTTCGCCGGGGGCGCGGGCAGGCTGTTCTCCACCCACCCGCCGATGGCTCAGCGAATCGCGCGCCTGGAGGAGATGGCCGGCCGGAAATTGCCGTGACGCCCCACGTATGAGAGAACAACGCTGCGATCATCGATGATCGGGCTGCGATCATCGATGAGCGCAGCGCACATGCTCCTCGACCACCCGATTCATGCGCGCCCGGGCGACTTCGTCGAACCCGGGCGCGGTCGTGTCCGGCCACCGCCCGACCTCCTCGGCCAGTTGGGCGCAGCGGTCGGCTACGAGCGCGAAGACGTCGGCCACGAACTCCCCGACGATCGCGTTCAGGTGCGCGCGGGACTCGAAGGCGCCCTGCCCGGCCAGGGAGACGGAGAAGACCTCCACGACCCGGTCGACCGAGGCCCGGGCGTCGGTCGCGGTCTTCTCCAACGCGGCCACCAGTTGGGCCGTCGTCCCGGAGTCGGCGAACCAGGCCCGCAGCATGCCCTCGCTCTCCAGGCTGGTCGGGGCGGGCTCGGTGTCGAGCCACTCGCGTAGCGCCCGGCGCCCGGCGCGGGTGATGGTGTACCGGTTCCGGGTCCGCTCCGGCCCGGCGGCCTCGGCCGTCACGGTCGCCCAGCCCAGCCGCACCAGGCGCTGCTGCTCCCGGTAGACGTGCGCGGCTGACGCCGGCCAGACGTGCGACAGCGACCGGGAGACCTGCTGGCTCAATTCGTAGCCGGTCCAGGAGCGCACCGCGAGCAGCCCGAGCAGGACGTAGGCGGGGGTCGGTGGCACCGCAGCAGACTACTCCCATTGAGAGCAGTATGCGACGATGTCGCGATGACGACCCAGCCTGCCGAGTTCACCGTCACGGACGCCGGCGTCCTGACCGACCTGCCGATGCTCGACGAGCTGCTGGCGCCGCACCGGAGGGGGCTGGGCACCGGCTACTGGGGCTACCGGGCCCACTGCTACCGGATGGTGAACTGGGCGCGCTTCTTCACGCAGCCGGAGCCGTACCGCGAGGACAAGCTCGCAATCATGACGGTGCTGCACGACCTGCCGTTCTTCCTGACCGGCAACCTCGACTACCTCGGCCTGGCCTGTGATCTGACGACCAATCACCTCAAGGAGATCGGTCGCGAGGAGTGGACGGAGGAACTGCACCTGATGATCAACAACCACCACAAGGTGCGCGCCTACACGGGCCCGCACGCGCCACTGGTCGAGGCCTGTCGGCGGGCCGACTGGATCGACGTCTCGTTCACGAAGATCCGTTACGGGCTGCCGCGGAAGCTGGTCGTCGAGGTCCGGGCGACCTTCCCGATGAACGAGGCCTACAAAGCGGTCGCGATGCCGAGGATCGCCACGTACGCCGCCGGCCACCTCAACCGGCCGCTGCCGATGATGCGCTGGTGACCGGCCCGCGGTCATCCGTTCGGATCGCGGAAACCGGACGAACGATGCGGAACCGCCCTCCCGTCCCGCTGGTCTCAGAGGGCAGACAGGTCGCGACGAACGCGACCGTGACCCGGGGGGACGGGAAATGCGCAACGGCAAGGGGTTCGGCATCGGGCGGGCGGCGACTGTTCTGGTGCTGGGTGCGGTGGCCGTACCGGCGCTGACCGGCACGGCTTCGGCCGCAACGATCTCGCTGTCGAGCGCCGGCAAGCTGGCGAAGGCAGGCGTGCAGGTGACCGGTGACCTGTCCGGTTGGACCGTGCAGCCGGGCAGCCTGGAGAAGGGCGCCGGCTCGGGTTCCGATGCCACCCCGTTCTCCTGCGGCGGCGACCGCCAGGTCGCCTACCTGGCCGGCGACTCGGCGATGGGGAACAAGGGCGGCACCCTGATCCTCACCGGATCGGCCGTGACCAAGTCGATCGGCGCCGCCGAGTCCGACCTCGCCGTGTCGCGGTCGGCCAAGGGCACTAAGTGCGTCGCGAAGGCGCTCGGCGCCGACGCGCTGGGATCCAGCGGCTCGATGACCGTGAAGCGACTGTCGTCCGAGGTCTCCGGCGCCGACGAGGGCGCGGTGTTCCGCATCGTGATGAAGGAGGCCGTCGGCGGCCAGACGTACGAGGTGAACGGCTACCTCGTCGAGGCCCGCGTCGGTCGGACGGAACTGTCCGTGTACTCGGAGAACGCGAGCACCAAGGCGCCGAGCCCGAGCCAGGCGACCAAGCTCATGCGCAGGATGGCCTCGCGCGTTCGCCACGCCTGACGGTCGACCGATCGCCTCCGGCACCGTGTCGGTGCCGGAGGCGATTTTCTTCGGCAGGAAAGGTCAGCCCGCGGCCGGCACCGGTCCGACGGTCATCTCGCCGGCCCGGCCGTCGGCCCCGACGGTGTTCAGCCGCAGCATGTCCCCGTCCCAGGCGGCGGAAACCACGAAGCGGCCGGCGGTGACGGCGAGGCCGGGTGCCCAGACCCTGGCCAGCCACCCGGGCGGCAGCGCGGCCCGCCACCCGTCGTCGGCTCGCACTAGGTGCGCCGCATCCTGACGGTCAGTCAGTTCCACGGTTGCCGTTGCCCGATCGGCCCCGACCCACCCGGCCAGCGTTGTCGAGACACGCGAGGCCAGGGCCTTGCCCAACGCGATCCGCACGTCGGCCTCGAGCTCCTCGACCTCGGCGCGCAGTGCCCAGACGGACAAGGTCTGCACAGCCAGCCGGTCGACCAGGCCGGCGCCTGCCGAGAGCAGCAGCAGCAGGTCGTCGCGGATGGCGCGGTCGTCCGAGACGGCTCCGGAGTTGCGGCGAGGGAGTCGGCCCTGGCGGATCGTCGAACTCAGTGTGGCCGCGAGCCCGCCGACGAGTTGGACGCCGGGCCGCGCCGCGCTGCCGCCCATGGACGCCCGGACCCGGTCGGACAGGGTGGTGAGCGCCGGCAGCAACGTGACGTCGGAACTGCACCGGTACCAGGCCTCGAGCAGCGCGATGCAGCCGGCTCGTTGCCCGCCCAGCGCCGCGAGAATCCGTTCGCCCTCGGGGTCGTCGTGGTCCGGGAGGACCAGTTCGCCGTCGGCCCAGCGCACGTTGTGCTGCCCGCCGTCGCAGGCCAGGGAACCCGATACGGGCGGCAACAACCCGAGGAATCCGGTCATGCCGCGATCCGCACCACCCGCGCCCAGCGCGGCGGGGCAGCGGGGTGATTGCCGAGCAGGCCGACGATCACCTTCGTCCCGCGCGGGGGCGAGTGCGGCCACGGGGTCAGACCGTCGGTCAGGACGACGATCACCGACGGTCGCGGGCGAAGGGCCGCGGCGGCCGCGATCCCCGCGCCCACGTCGGTGCCGCCGCCGCCGGCTAGGTCCAACTGCGCGGCGCGGGTCACCCGACGCACGGTGTAGACCTGAGCGTCCACCACCACCACGGGCAGGCCCGACCGCAGCCCCGCCCGCGTGGCGATGCCGTCGATCTCGCCGACCACCGTCGCGAGCATTCGGTCGTCGATCGAGCCGGAGGTGTCCGCGACCACGGCGACCTCGGGGATCGGACGGACCAGGCGCGGCAGCACCACCGGATGCATCACCGACGCCCGCCGCGACGGCCGCGAGTACGAGTGGTCGACCTGACCGCTCGCCCAGGCGCAGGCCCGGCGCAGTTCGGCCGCAAGTACACGTCGCCAGTCGACCGAAGGTTCCGTCACGCCGTGCGCCCAGCGCAGCAGACCACCCGGGACCGAGCCCGGCGCGCTCTTGTGTGCGTCCTGGACGTTGACCGCCGTCCGGGCCCGGATCAGCTGAGCCTGCAGACCTGACACACCGTCAGAATCGCCGGGCTGCGAGGCGCCGTCGGCGCCGCTGCCGCAATCCCACGGCCGCGGGCCCTGCGGGTCGCCGGCGAAGTACTCCTCGGCCAGGCGGTGCGGTGCCACGCCGAGATCGACGGGCAGGTCCTTGGCGCTCGTCGGGACCGCGTCGACGACAGCCAGGTCGTCGTTGATCTCGGCGTCGGTGCAACGGTTCCACCACGACCCGTCGGCGTGCAGCGCCCGGGCGCGGTCTGCGTGCTCGCGCAGGGCGTGGCAGGTCAGGTGCAGCAGCAGTTTCCCGAGGTTCTCCACCGCCATCGACGCGACGACGGCCGGGTCCGCGTGCACGGTCCACCCCTCGTCGATGCGGATGGTCCCGATGCCGGGCTCCGGCTTGACGGCGCACGCGAACACCGCCGAGGCCAGGTAAGGCATCCGCACGCTCGCCCACAGCCGCGCGGCGCTGACATCGCTCACCGGCGCACCGCTGCGCGCCGCTGCGGCCTGGGTGGTGGCGGACACTGTGCCATTGGTTCGCTCGCAGGCTCGCTCACCCGAGCAGGCCCGCCGCCTGGAGCATGGGCGCGAACTGGGCCACCTCGGGCGGTACCGGCGCCCCGTCCGGCCGGGAGCGGACCAACGTGCGCGCGGCCACGGCTGCGGCGTCCGGGGCGGTGTCTCCGGCTCGGCCGAACACCTTCCAGGCCGCATTCCAGCGCTGGACGGTCGGTTGCGCCGCGACGGCGGCCGCGATCGCGGTGAGCGCGGCGAACGCGCGGTCGCCGCGCTCGGGGAGTTCGAAGGAGTCTGGGTCGGCGAGGACTACCTCGGGGTCGGGCAGGTCGCCCTCGGCCAGCCAGGCCAGGAACTCCACGCCCATGCCGTCGCCGACGCAGCCCTTCATCAGCAGCGCCACGACGTCCTCGGAGCTGTCCGCGACGCGACCGGCGGCCAGCAGGCGCGCGGCCATGTCCCAACTACGCGGGCTCGGCCACGCCCGGCCGGCGGAGACCGCCTCGGTCGGGACGGACAGGACCGCACCCGGCCGCACGCCGACGAAACCGGCGACCCACGCCCGGGTCTGCGGCACCAGCCATTCCCAGTCCGCCGCGAGCTTCACCGGCGTGGGCGGCGGCCAACCGCCCGCGAAGCCCTCAGCCATCGTGCGGGCGTCGACGGGCCAGTCCAGGTGCACGAAGCGGTTGGCCAACGGGGCCGAGAGGTCCCACCCGTCGGCGGCCTGCTCCGGCGGGTTCGCGGCGGCCACGGTGCGGATGCCGGCTGGCAGCGTGAGGTCGCCCACCGTGCGTTCCAGGACAACCCGCAGCAGCGCCGCCTGCACGGCGGGGGGCGCGGTGGAGATCTCGTCGAGGAACAGCAGGCCGTGCTCGACGTCGGCGAGCCGGCGGGCCCACGACGGCGGGGCGAAGGACACCTGGCCCGCGTCGACGATCGGCAGTCCGGCGAAGTCGGCGGGCTCCCGGATCGAGGCGATGACCACCTCGCACGGCAGGTCGAGTGCGTCCGCCAGAGCGCGCACCACCGAGGTCTTGCCGGTGCCGGGCGCACCCCACAACAGCGCGGGGACGCCGGCGGCGACGGCGAGACCGAGGGCATCGGCGACGGTGTGCTGGTCGATCACAGGGACGGTCCTCCTGGACGCCGCAGTCGGTCGGCAGGCGGTCGTCGAAGAAGCCTAGTTGCGCACTCGCCCGTTTGACGTGGGCGAAAATCACACTTACCGCAACCCGCGCGGGCGCCGGGGTCAGCGGTAGTTGATGTACTGCAGCGGGAAGTCCAGGTCGCTCTCCTTGAGCACCGCGATCACGGCCTGCAGGTCGTCGCGCTTCTTCGAGGTCACCCGCAATTGCTCGCCCTGGATCTGGACCTGGACGCCCTTCGGGCCCTCGTCGCGGATGATCTTGGAGACCTTCTTGGCGTTGTCCGTCGAGATGCCCTCCTTGATCGTCGCGAAGATCTTGTACTCCTTGCCGGACAGCTGCGGCTCCCCGGCATCGAGCGCCTTCAGCGAGACCTGACGCTTGATCAGCTTCTCCTTGAAGACGTCGAGGACGGCCTTGACGCGATCCTCCGACTCGGCCTTCATCTCGATCTTCTCGGCGGACTTGCCGATGTGCGCGCCCGTGCCCTTGAAGTCGAAGCGCTGGGAGAGTTCGCGCTCGGTCTGGTTCAGTGCGTTGTCGACCTCCTGCTGGTCGACCTTGCTCACGACGTCGAACGACGAGTCGGCCACAGTGCGTGCTCCTGTCCAGACGAGAACCGGATTGCTGGGCGCGGGGACCCCTGCGCTATCCTTCCAGCGCGCCCGAGGCACCGCCCCCGGGCCCTGGCAGGTTGCCCGAGCGGCCAATGGGAGCGGACTGTAAATCCGTCGCGAAAGCTTCCCAGGTTCTAATCCTGGACCTGCCACCACCTGCGGAAACAGCCCCTGACCTGCGCATATGGGTCAGGGGCGCGATCTTGTGGAGTCCAGCCGTCGACAGCCCGAGACGGGCGTCAGCGAGTGTCTGCGGCATATACGCGGAAAATTTTGCGAGACCGGCGGCCGCGGAACGGGTGCGACCTCAGCGCTTGAGGGCCTCCGCGATGCGTTGCTTGGCCAGCTCGTCGCGGCCGGCCACGCAGCGGATATATACACGCAGTAGCACGTTGACGCTGTGTCCGGCCCAAGCGGCGACCTGAGCCGCGTCGCCGGTCGCGTTGAGCCAGCCAGTGACGCAGGCGTGGCGCAGGTCGTACGGGCGGGCCGCCATGGACGAGGCGGCCTCGGCTTCGGTCAGGGCAGCCTGGCGAGCCAGTGCCCAGGCGCGTCCGTACACACCCTCGGACAACGGTCCGCCTCGGGCGCCGCGGAAGAGCCGACCGTCGAAGGTCGTCCCGAACTCGTTCAGATGGGCTCGCAGCAACTCGACCAGGCGAGGGTGGCAGGGCACGCGCCGGACGTCGCCCATGGCTCGGTGTTTGAGCTGACGGGACTCGCGTCGTTGACCGGAGTCGGTCCAGGCCCGTCCGGAAGCGGGAGCGGACCCGGAGAGGTGGAGCTCGCCCCAGTCGCCGTCGCGGTCGGGCAATAGCAGGGCGGTCTGCCTGAGAGCGACGGCTTCGCTGGGCCTCAGAGCGGCGTAGTAGATGCAGCCGAAGAAGGCGACCAGTCGCCGGCCGGATGCGTCTTGGGATGCCAGTGCGTCGAGCAGGGCTTCGGCGCGGTGGTGGTCGATGAGGACGGTGGGGTCGATTGCAGCGGGCGTCCGCCGGCTGGTCTTGCTCAGCTTGGTCAATGGGTTGACCGGCAGCAGGTCGATCTCGACGGCGTACTCGAGGAGGTTGTGGAAAACCGCGCGCTTGCGACGGTAGGTGCTTGCTGCCGCCGCCGTCCCATCGAGCTTCCTCCCGAAAGTTTCAAGGACCGCCCGCAGCACGGTGGCGTCCGCCAATCGCGACACCGGAAGAGCGTTCTTCTCCAGCCACCGAGCGGCGTCGGCGAACTGGGCCGGCGGGTCGCGTCTGCGGCGGGCGGGGTTCGTCGCCCAGTGGTACATGGTGCCGCGTAGAACGGCGGTGTCTGGTCGGTTAGTACTTGCTGGGACAAGCGCGACCGTCGCGGCCGCCAAGGTCTCAGCGATCCCCGCCCTCGACTTGGGCGCTGCGTCCGCCCACTTCATTTCGGCATAGGTACAGGCGAGTTGGAACCAGCTCCATTCGGGCTCCGGCGGGGGAGCCATTGAATCCGGCCGACCGGTTGACACGTCGAAGGCTTCGCCACGACGGATGGCGGACGTCAGGTCCGCGCGGAAACCGTTGGCCAAGGCGCGGGTCTTGAACGTTGCCGAGAACTGCCCTCCGGCTACCCTCCAGCGGGCGTTGAAGGTGGTCCGCTTCTTGCCCTCGACTGCCCGTAGCTCCCAGATGCTCACGTCCAGCGACTTCCCGTCGACGACGAAGTTCCGCTTCGTCGTCACGCGATCTCCTCGTGCGAAGCCAGCCACTGATCCAGGTCAGAGCGCCGGATTCGCACCTCGCCGTTGGGCAGCTTGATGCATCGTGGCGCCTTGTTTCTCTGGCGCCAGAAGTAGAACGTCGATCGGGACACGGACAACTCGGCACACACCTGAGGGATGGTCAGCTTGTCGGCACTTGTGGGTTCTGGCATTGGCTGCAGACTCCTTCCGCGGTGGCGGATGTCGATGACTGTCTGCAGCCGATTGCAGTCTGCGTCGACCGCTGAGGGAACTTGACTCCGGTTATCCAGATCTGTGGATAACCACGGCTGTGGACGCCGCACATCGGCGGGATCGCAGCAATGGCGGTGTGGACCGGGCGACCTGGGCCTGCGGATCCAACGCTGGGTGTTGGCCAGTGGACGCATAGCGCATCCGGCGAGAGCGGGGTCCAGTTCACGGAGCTAGACGGCTCCGGGAGAGGTAGAGCGAGGAGGGGCCTGGTTCGCTCTAGCGGAGGAGGCCCAAGTGGGGCCCGGCCAACTCAGTCAAGGATTCGAGGACAGCCTTGCCCTTGTCCGCGCTGGCTGCCGACGGCCGTCCAATCACGCCGTTGCCCGTATAACCGGACATGCCGAGCGTCAAGAGGTGCGGACGAGACGAGGCGTCGTGGTCCTGCTCAGCGACGCCATCGCGGACGAGGCCGGGATACGAGTGCAGCAGGATGGATACCTCGAGTTCCCCGCCGTGCATGTCGTCGTGGTGACTGGTCTCCATGCCAGCCGACACGCGGGCTGTGGTCCAGTCGTCGCGGGCCGGGAACAGCGCCATCCGCGGGCCGCCGACGTTCGCCTCCTGGACCACGTTGGACAGCACGTAGTTGCCACCGTGTCCGTTGACGATTAGCAGGCGGTCGGCACCGTTGACGGCGGCAGACGCCGCGATGTCGGTGAGCACCGAGTACAGCGTGCGAGCGCTGATGCTCACCGTGCCGGGCCAGGCCGAGTGCTCGTGAGAACAAGAGATGGTGATCGGCGGGAGCAGCATCAGGTTGTGTGCGGCGGCGATCTCTCGGGCGATCACGCAGGCTATGACGGTGTCGGTGATCAGCGGCAGGTGGTCGCCGTGTTGCTCGAAGCTGCCGACGGGCAGAACGGCGATGCGCGACGCCCGCTCGCGTTCATCCTTGCTGGTCGACTGCGGCAGCAGGTGTTCCACCCAAGGGTCCTTTCACCGGCCGGTCTCGCACAGCAGGTCGGACAGAGCGGCCTCGAACTCATTGGCTGATCCGACGTTACGCGACCCGGCCAACAGAACCCTCAGGCGGCACAGTTGGTCAAGCGATCTGGCCGAGGTTGAGGACTGGACGACCGTGAGCGCGTCGATCCCGGCCGATGCGGCTGCGTCGAGGTCGCCGCTCTGGGCATGCGCCAAGGCGAGGCGGGCCAGACACAAACCGCGGTCGCGTTCCTGACCGGCTGGCCAGGCGGCCAAGGCACGCTGAAGTACGGCCACGGCGCGTCCCGGCTCACCGAGTTGGGTCCAGCAATGACCGGTCTCCATCTCGACGTAGGCTGGGGAGCAGTACCCGGCGATCTCGTCGTCCGGGTCGGTGACCGGCGCCGCGGCCGCGGCCCGCGCGAGGTCCAGAGAGCGCAGGCAGCCTTCGCGATCGCCGCTCAGTGCGCTCGCGTTCGCGTGCTGCCGTAGTGCCACGGCTTGCAGTCGCGGCGACAGCCGGTTGCGATCACGCAGCGCGGCCTCGGCGAGGCCG
>DATASX010000102.1 GCA_036269075.1 Sporichthyaceae bacterium | reverse complement strand
GGCAGGCCGCTGATGTCGTGCTCGAGGAGTGCGTCAACCATCTCCCCGAAGGCCGCCTTCGGCCCTACCGTGACTACCTCCGTGGTCATCACGTCCCGGACCTTCACGGAGTAGCGCGTTCCAGCAACCTCTGATGTGGCGCCATGTTCCTTTGTGGCAGGCATTTCCATCCTCCTCGTCGCGGATTCCGATGCGTTTCGCATGGTCCCCGCCTTGCACGGCCGGTACACCACGCAGCCGCGTAGAGGTCGTCGAGCTCGACGTGGCCAGGTCGACCCGGGATCGTGGGCCCGGTCACCCGGTCTCCGGATCGGGCACCGCGTCGAGGGATCACGGTCCGGGCTCGGCATGGGCAGCCGTACGGCGCTGCCCTCAGCGACTTTCGGCGATCACGCAGACGTCGAAGTCGTCCGCGGCGATCAGCAGCTCGTGGACCAGCCGGATTGCCATGGCGCCCTCGCCCACCGCGGAGGTGAGCCGCTTGACCGACCCGCTGCGCACGTCACCCACCGCGAACACCCCCGGCCAGCTGGTCTCCAGCAGGTGCGGGGGACGGCCCGGGCCGTGGGTCTCGGGCAGCCCGGGGTCGGCGCCGGCCGCCTCCGCCCCCTCGTCCCCGGTGAGGACGAAGCCCCGGTCGTCCAGCGCGATGCTGCCCGCGAGCCACCCGGTGCACGGCTCCGCCCCGATGAACACGAAAAGAGGTGCCACGTCGAGGGTGCGCCGCTCGCCGGTCTTCGTGTTCTCCGCGACGACGGCGTCCAGCTCGCCGCCGCGGCCGCGTAGTTCGCGAATCTCGCTGTTGCACATCAACTCGACGGCCGGGTTCCGCTCGATCTGGTCGACCAGGTAGCGGGACATGGACTCGGCGAGGTCGTCGCCGCGGACGAGCAGGTAGACCTTCGGCGAGTGCTGGGCGAGGAACACGGTCGCCTGCCCGGCGGAGTTGCCGCCGCCGACCACCGCGACCGGCCGTTGGCGGCAGTACTGGGCCTCCACCAGCGTCGCGGCGTAGTAGACGCTCCTGCCCTCGAAATCCGCCAGCCCGGGCACATTCAGCCGCCGATAGCGGGCACCGGTCGCGACGACGACGGCCCGGGCGCGGAACTCGCTGCCCGGGTCGACCCGCACCACGATGTGGTCCCTGCCGCGCGCGAGCCCGGTGGCCTCGACGGGGACGCCGAGGCGGGCGCCGAACTTCTCCGCCTGGATCACCGCCCGGTCGGCCAGCTCCGCGCCGGAGATACCGGCGGGGAAGCCGAGGTAGTTCTCGATCCGGGACGACGTCCCGGCCTGGCCGCCCGTGGCAATCGCGTCGAGGACGACGGTCGAGAGGCCCTCCGAGGCCCCGTACACGGCCGCCGCGAGGCCGGCCGGCCCCGCGCCGACGACGACGAGGTCGCAGACGCCATCCGCGGACGTCGGCGGGTCGAAGCCGGTCAGCTCGGCCAGCTCCGCGTTGCTCGGGTTGCGCAGCACGCGGGTGCCGCGCCAGATGACGACGGGGGTATCTCCCGGGCCCACCCCGAGCTGGCGCAGCAGCTCCTCCGCGCCCGGGTCCGACTCGAGGTCGACCCATTGGTGCGGCAGCCGGTTGCGGGCGGCGAACTCGCGCAGACGCCGGCTGTCGGCGGAGTAGCGGGAACCGATGATCCGCAGTCCCGCACCGGCGGCGATCAGCAGCTCCCGCCGGATCAAGAACGCGCTAAGCACCACGTCGCCGAGGTGGCGGTCGCGGCCCACGATCCGCCGCAGGCCGTCCAGCGGCACCGCCAGCACCTCGCCGGGTTCGCGGACGACACAGGTCACGAACGACGGCTGGCCGGTGAGGAGGCCGAGCTCGTCAAGGAATCGGCGCGGCCCGTGGACCCGGATCACGCGCTCGCGCGGGGTGCAGTAGTCCTCGTAGACGGCCACGGTCCCCGCGAGCACGACCATGAACTCGCGCTCCCGCTGACCCTCCGCCACCACGACCTGGCCTGGCCGCGTCCGCCGCCGCACCCCGTGCTCTGCGAGCTCGGCGATCTGCTCCACGCTGAGCCGCGGGTACGCCCCGCCGATGTCCGGAGTCTCGCCGCCCAGGCCGGGATTCAGGTCTGGGACGGTTGCCGAGGTATCCGCTGAGGCATTCATCGGGACTCCGGATCTTCTAGAGCGCGGCGTCGATCCAGTGGCGCAGGGCGGCAGCGGGGGCGGCACCGGGCTGGCGGGCGACCACCGCGCCGTCGCGCAGGATGAGCAAGGTAGGGACGGCCTGGACGGCGAACCGCCGTGCGAGCCGGGGGGCCGCGTCGACGTCGACCTTGACCAGCTTGACGCGGCCGGCGAGCTCCGCAGCGACGTGCTCGAGCGCCGGGCTGAGCGTGCGACAAGGCCCGCACCACTGCGCCCACAGATCCACCACGACGGGAAGCGTCGAGGCCTCCGCGACGGCGGCGAAATCGTCGTCGCGGGCGTCGGCGATCCACGGCAGCGGCGATCGGCAGTGCCCGCACCGCGGGCTGCCCGGCGCGGCCGCGGGAACCCGGTTCTCCCGGCCACAGCTGGGGCAGGTCACCGTACGCGGGGACGCCGTCGTCACCACCGAGCCCACCTCTCAGGTCCTCTCAAGTTCCATGATGGTCCGTCACATCACTGCGTTCACAGGGCGACGATCCCCCACGTGAACCCGGTGCACGGCGCGCAACCACCGTGCAGCCGGCGTACAGCTGCTGGAGCTGCGGTCGGTGACCGGAACCGGCCGGGGACGGTCGCGCCCTCGACAGCGTCACACCACTGTGCGCGTGCCCCCGACGTGGGACATCCCGCGACCACGTAGTCCGGCCCCGCCACCCGAGCCCAGCGCTGCGGTCGGCCGCTTCGGCGCGCGAGAGGGCCGACCGGCGGGAGCACCGGACCCGTCGTTGCCCTGGCACGCCGGAAGGTGAAGGTGGCGTCGGCGAGGACCCCGAGCGGCGGTCGCGACCGTCCGGCCAGGAACCCGACCCGGGGGACGTCCTGCCCGCCGAGCAGGACCTGCCGGGCCATTTTCGTCCTGGACGCGGCCTCCGAGGCAGGCGAGGCCGCCGCGGCGACCGCGAGGGCGGCCCACGCGAGGCATCGCGCTCGCCTCGCTCAGGGCGCCTCATGCTCGGAGATCTCGGCGCCGGCCCCCACGAGCACGTCGTGTGCGATCTTGACCGTCTCAAGATCCCCCTGCACGATCACGAGGTACTTGCCGCCGGTGAGGTGGGACTCGATCTTGGGAATGTGGTGCTTGGCCACGAACCGGCCGAACAGCGCGCCGGTGACGGCGCCGATCCCGCCGCCGAGCCCCGCCCCCTCCAGCCCGGCGAGAAGCGGCGCAACGAGGGCCCCGGCCACCGCCACCGGTCCGGCGGGGGTGAACACGAAGGCCGCCCCGGCGAGCAGCCCGAAGATCCCCCCGAACCAGGCGCCGGTCTCCGCGCCCGCCCCGACGAGGTCCCTGGTGGTGACGAAGCCGTGGACGCGGCCCTCCACCGTGAGACCTTGGGTGACGAACGAGATCGCGCTTGCCGGCACGTTCTGCGCGCCGAGTTCCTGGACGGCCTTCTGGGCGGCGACGATGTCGTCGAAGACGCCGATGACGGCGGTGTCTGCCACGGTGGAAGTCATTGCGGTCCTCTCCAAGCTGACGGGTGGTCAGTGCGGTTCCCGCCCACGTCACGGCGCCTTCGGTGGTGCCGCGTGCTGACCCGCGGGCGGGTTGTCGAACGTGACGGCGAGCTCGCCGTCCACCAGGTCGATGCGGACCCGCGCGCCCCGTCGGCGTTGGGGATCACCGTCGCCTGGCCGCACTCGACCGCTGCGATCACCGAATTGGTGGCGCGGAGGTCGATTCCGACCGCCTTCGCCACACTCGTCGCCTCCTGGCCCGCCCCGCGCCGCAGATCGCCCAGCCTTCGCCGGCGGTCAGCCGCGGACATCCCCCGATCGCGTAGTCCGGATCGCCAGGCGGTGGTGGCGCTGCGGGACCGCCCGGCCGGGCGAAGGCCGGGTTTGCGTACGCATCCGGTGGGTAGGAGCGGCCAAAAGGTTTCAGGCTGCGGCCAAGTGGCCAGTGCGCGGGTCGGTGCAGGTGCGTTCGGCGGGCCGGTCGACCCGGTCGGGCGGGCAGGCTGACTACCTGGCGGCGCGAGCGACGGCGTGCGGCCCGCTGGCGAATACGGGCGGGCGCAGCGGGTCGTAGGTGATGGCCTATCGCTCGCGTGACGGAACGTCAGGTCTGCGCGGAACGTGGTGGGTCCCCCCGTTCGACCGGAACGGCGGGTACCTGGTTGGGGGTGATCGCCACGTTGGACCGGCTGTTGCACCGGGTTCGGCGTGCTGCCGATCGCGGGCGGGGATTCAGTCGAATCCGATCGCGGTCTCGTGGACGGCCGGTCGCCAGGACCCCTCAGGACGCCATGGTCGAACTCGACCGGATCGCCGACGACACCACGGCACAACTGGCCGCCAACGGCGAAAGCCACCGAGAGTTCCTGCTCTCGCTCGTCGTGTGGGACACCGAACTGGGCGAGATCGTCGCCCGTTCCGGCGTGCGCGGGTGACCGCGATGCACTGGCCCGGCGGCGCCTACAGTGGAGATGTGCTTGCAGATGAGGCCCGCGAACTCGCGCGACGTTCGCTCGCCGAAGAGATACCGCGACGCTGGGCGCATGTCTGCGCGGTGGCAGCCAAGGCCGAAACCGTCGCCGCCGACTTGGGCCTTCCTCGTGACCTCCTGGTCACGGCGGCGTGGCTGCACGACATCGGGTACGCGGCCGACGTGAAACTGACGGGATTCCACCCGCTGGACGGCGCCCGACACCTACGGCATCTGGGCGTCGACGAGCGCGTCGTGACCATGGTCGCGCATCACTCGTGCGCGAGCGTGGAGGCCGACGAGCGCGGCCTCGAGGCCCAACTGCAGCACGAGTTTCCGGTCGAGCCAGGCGTCCTGGCCGACGCGTTGATCTTCTGCGACATGACGACCGGCCCGAACGGAGAACAGTTCGCCGTCGAGCAGCGGCTGTACGAGACCCCGATCACGGAGAATCACGACCGCCCGATGCGCGGTATTCGGGGCGAGGTTGTGCTCCGCGGCCAACTGCACCAGCGTCGGCAGTTGAGTCCCAGGCTTCAACTTCCCGGACTCGATGTCTGCGATCAGCCGCGCGGCGAGTACCTCGTACGCCGCGCGGGGTTCTCGCTTGGACGGGTCCGGCACCGGCACGATCCCCGCGATCGTCGAGGCTGCGCGACGGTCGGCTTCCGTGCTCCAGGCGGCATAGGTGCGCAGCGTCGTGGCGCCGCCGCTGCCGTGGCCCAGACGCCCAGCCACGGTGCGCAGGTCCACGCCGGCGGTTACGAGCTGGCTGGCCGAGAAGTGCCGTAGCGCGTGCAGTCGTGTGCTCCGGAGCCCGACGGTCTCGGCCAAGCGCCGATAGCGCTGGGAGATGCTGCGCGGCAGCATCGGGGGTCCGGCGGTCGGGCGCCGCCGAGAACACGTAGCACTCGGAGGTCAGCCGCAGGTCGAGCTTGACGCACTGCGCCCGGCACCGTTCCTGATGCAGCCTCAGTTCTTTGACGGCAGTGGCGGCAATCGCCACGCGACGCTGCTGATTGGTCTTGGTGCTCTTCTCCAACCTGCCCCACTGGCTGCGGTCGATCGTGACGGTGCCCGTGTCGAGGTCGACGTCCGACCACCGCAGCGCGCAGATCTCGCCGTTGCGCCAGCCCACGCTCAGCGTCAGCGTGAGGAGGAGCGCCCACTCGGGATCGCGTGATGCTTCGTTGAGCAGAGCGGCAACTTCGGTCGGACTGGGCGGGTCGGGCTCGCTCCGGGCGAAGCGCGGTGGCTCAGCCAACGCGGCGCTGTTGACGGAGATCTGGCGGTAGCGGACGGCACGGTCCATAGCCGCGCTGACGATGAAGTGGATCTTCCGCACCGTGTTTGGTGCTAACGGTTCGCAAGGGCGGCAGGTCCGCGACTTCGGATCACACAGTCGCCGACATTCCTGCAGTCGCGCGTAGAAGCGTTCGAGCGTCTGGGGATCGATCTCGACCAACTGCCGCTTGCCCAGCACCGGGGTGAGGTAGAGCCGGATCAGCTCGTCGTAGCGCTCGCGGGTACTTACCTCGTGTCGGGCCACTTCCAGCCACTGATCAATCGCCGGGTGAGGGTGATCGAGGCCTGCGAGTGCCGCCGCTCGTCGACCTCGTTCTGCAACTTGGCCATCAGCTTCTCGGCCTCGCGCCGGGTGGGTGCCGTCTGCTTGATGTAGCGGTCGCGGTCGGTGAGTGCGTCGGTTCCCGCGAATACGACCGCGCGGAACGTCCCGTTCGGTCTTGCCTCGATGTAACCGCGCCGGCGGGCGTCCTTGGTCCCCACGCAGGCAGCCTACGAGAGCTTCATGCCCATTTTCATGCCCACGGTGAGATTCGTCGCGGACTTGCGTTACTAAATATGCAGGTCAGGCGCCGTGCCCCCGGCGCGAATCGAACGCGCGACACCCGCTTTAGGAGAGCGGTGCTCTATCCCCTGAGCTACGAGGGCGGGGAGACGGCCCATTCTCGCAGGCTGCCGCCGGGCACGGCCAGCCGACGCGGTCGGGCTTGATCCGGGGTGGCTGCGCGGTCCGCCGAGCGAGCAGGCATGCTGGACATGTCAACTACCTCGTCGACCGGGAGCCGGATTGCCTGCCCGCATCGAACTGCCCGGCGCCGACCTGCGGTTGCGAGCCGACGTGGCCGGGCCCGCGGACGGGCCGCCGGTTCTGCTGATCCACGGCGGCGGGCAGACCCGCAGTTCCTGGGGTCGGGCGCTGGAGCAACTGGCTGCGCGCGGGGCTCGCGCCTACGCGATCGACCTGCGGGGCCACGGGGAGAGTGAGTGGTCGCCGGACGGCGCCTACCGCCCCGAGGACCACGCGGCCGATCTGGTGCGCATCATGCCCACGCTGGGGCCGGAGCCGGTGATCCTGGTGGGCGCGAGCTTGGGCGGTATGGCTGCTCTGCTGGCCACGCCGCAGCTTGGGGATCGGGTCGCCGGGCTGGTGCTGGTCGACGTGGTGCCCCGGCTGCGGATAGCCGGCGCGGAACGGATCCTCGCGTTCATGCGTTCGGCGCCGGACGGATTTGCCGACCTGGAGTCCGCCGCGGACGCGGTCTCCGCCTACCTGCCGCACCGCCCCCGCCCGGAGAGCCACGACGGCTTGCGACGCAACTTGCGGCAGCGTCCGGACGGGCGTTGGGTCTGGCACTGGGACCCACGGATCGTGCCGGAGTTGATCGCCGAAGCTTCGGTCCCGCAGGAACGGCTGGACCGGGCTGCCGCAGCCCTCACCGTCCCCACATTGCTGCTGCGCGGCGTGCTGTCCGACGTGGTGGACGACGCCGGGGTGGAACACCTGCAGGAGTTGGTGCCGCACCTGCGGGTCGTGGACCTCGCGGGAGCCGCGCACACCGCAGCCGCCGACGACAACGACGCCTTCGTCGCCGCCGTCCTCGAGTTCGTGCCCGGCCTGCGCAGCGCCTGAGTCCGGCCACCGCAAAGGATCAGCGGGAGATCAATTGTCGTCCCGGACGACAATGTTGATCTTGCGACACGTCATTTTGATCTTGCAACGGCCGCCATTCTCGGGCAAACCTTGAAGTGTCCGATTGATCGGTAAATAAGGGCATTTGAGGTGCTTCGGCGTGCCGCCTTGACGAGGGTTGCGAAGTTTGATTGGACGCAATGATCTTGAAACCCGACAAGATCGCGATTGCCGCACATTGTCGCAGGTCAGACCCGATTTGCCGGTTTGGGACGGTGAGGTCGAAGGATCGCGTTGGTCCTGATCTGTCCGGTCTTGCCGGAGGTGGGACGTGTGGCGTGCAAAGTGGTTGGAAAGTGCCGCCGATGAGCCTGTTCAAAGGTTCGAAGCCTACGCACAATAACGACACACGCGATTGAGCCGAGGGGAGCGCAAACAAGCGACCCGCGAGCCTGTTTGCGATTCCGAGGCGATTGAAGCGTGTTACCCGCAGGGAACACACGTCCGCTCCTGACCCCGCCAAAGAATCGAGGAGCTGTGGACGCCAACATGAACGTCCGGCGGGCCGGCAACGTCGCCGTCGCCGTCCTGCACGGGGAGTACGACCTCGGCAATGCCGCGGTCCTGAACGCCGAACTCGTAGACGTCCTGCGTTGCCGGCCGGCCGGGATTGTCCTGGATGTCGCAGAGGTGGACTTCTGTGACCTCGCCTGTCTGCGTTCGATGGCCAACCTCGGCCGGCGCGCCGCAGCGGTCGGGATCTGGGTGCGGATAGCCGGACCGAAGCCGATGCTGCGCCGTTTGCTTGACGTCACCGGGTTGGGCTCCTCCTTGCCCGCATACCCCGACGTCGAGTTGGCGCTGCGCGGTTCGCGCCGCCCGCCGCGAGTTCCCGGAGGTCGGGTCACCGAGAGTTTGGCCGTCGATGCAAGGACATCAGCCGGCGCTTAGCCGGTCCATATCGCTGCTACCGGTTCTGAGGTGTGACGTGAGTTTCGCTGTGGCCTGCTTCCTCCCGCTGGTCATGTTGGCAATGCTGTTTCTCCTCGCTCGGATCGAGGAGCGCCACCTCGTGGCGCGGCCCGCACGAGTAGCCGTGGAGGAGAGCGGGCCGATGGTGGAGCTGAACTGACGCTACGTCAGAACCCCGCACCGGCTACCCCGGCAGCCCGGCCCTCGGGTCGGTCCGCCAGGTGACCGAAAGCCGCCCGGCGGACTCCGCCGCGGCAAGTCGAGCCGCGGTCGCCGCGGTCGTGGCCAGCACCACCAGAGCCCCGGCCGTTCCCGACGGGTCGTCCGGGACGCTGATGCTGAGCACCCGCACCGCGCTCGCCACGACCGCGGCCACGGCGTTTGCCTCGGCCGGGCGGAACTCGTCGATGGGCACCGCGAGCACGTCGACGACCATTCCCGGCCGCAGCATCCGCGCGGCTGCAGCGTCCGCGACGTGGACCGGTGCGGCCACCGGCGCATCGACCGAACCAGTGCCCCCGGCGTCGAGCAACCGGACATCCGTGATCGGTTCGCCGCGCCGGATCGCCGAGGCGGGCCAGCGGCCCACGGCCTGACCGGAGTCGTGCAGCACCGCCGCCGGCGCATTCGCCACCGGCATCCGCACCGTGGCCAGGTCGTCGCGTCCGATCGCCGAGCCCCAGCTCAGATCGCGCGCAGCCGTGAGCACCGGGACCGTGGCGCCGGACCCGGCATGCAGCGCGTGCAGCCCGGACCAGGCGGCCAACCCGGCCAGGCCCAACGCGATCGACCACCGGTGCGCGCCCAGGGGAGACGCCGCGGCGCGCGGGTGCGGGGAATCGGTCACGGCAGGGTCATCCCGGTGCGCACTCCGTCGAGTGTGGCCGGGCACGGGCAGACCCGCTCGGTGGGCAACGCCGCGATCACGTCGAACAGCAGGTCGCGCAGGCGCCCCACGTTCGCCGAGAACATGGCGAACACCTCGGCCATCGTCACCCCGGTGCCGGCCTCGATGCCCGCGTCCAGGTCGGTGACCAACGCCAACGGGGTGTAGCAGAGGGCGAGCTCCCGGGCCAGCGCCGCTTCCGGCTGCCCGGTCATCCCGATGATCGACGCCCCGGAGGCGGCGTACCACTGCGACTCGGCCCGGCTGGAGAACCGCGGGCCCTCGATCACCACCAGCGTGCCGTCGGGGAACGGGTCCCACCCCGCGGCCAGCGCGGCCTTGGTGGCCACCTCGCGCCCGACCGGGCAGTACGGATCGGCGAACGCGACGTGGACGACCCCGGCGGGCGGGCCGTCGTAGAACGTGGCGGCCCGGCTCCAGGTACGGTCGACGACCTGGTCGGGGATCACGAGCGCGCCGATGGGCCGGTCGTGCCGCAGTGAGCCGACCGCGCACGGCGCCAGGACCTGGCCCACCCCCAGCGCACGCAACGCCCAGAGGTTGGCGCGGTACGGGATGCGCTGCGGGGGCCAGCGATGGTCGGCCCCGTGCCGGGGCACGAACGCCACCCGGCGGCCGGCGACCTCGCCGACCACGAGGGGATCGGACGGCGGACCGTACGGGGTCTCGACCATCACGGTCTCGGCGTCGGCGAGGAACTGGTACAGGCCCGAGCCGCCGATGACGCCGATCTCGGCGGTGGTGCGCAGTTCACTCATGCGACGGGACCCTAGCCGCGGGTACCGACAGCGGCGCGGCCTCGCTGCCGCCCTGTGGACGGCCGACGGGCTGTGGAGGAACGGTCGGGCGCGGCGGTCACGACACCGGCGACGCGCCCCGCCGGCTCAGGCCGCGGACTCCCCGCTGCTCTTCTTGGTGCTGCCGGAGTCCTTGCTGCCGCCGGAGTCCTTGCCGGCGCCGGATTCGGACTTCGCGGGCGTGGCCGTCGACGACGAGTCGCTGCTGGTCTTCGCGGCCGGCTTCGAGTCCGAACCGTTCTCGCCGGAGGAACTCTTGCCACGGCTGTCGGTGCGGTAGAACCCGGAGCCCTTGAAGACCACGCCGACCGCGGAGAAGACCTTGCGCAACCGGCCTGTGCAGGCCGGGCACTCGGTGAGCGCGTCGTCGGTGAACTTCTGGACCGCTTCGAGCTGGTGCTCGCACTCGGTGCAGGCGTACTGATACGTGGGCACGCAATCCTCCTGTTGGCACTCGCACCCGCTGACTGCTAATTCTCGCGCACCGGTGGCCCATTCGTCCACTCCGCGCCCAGCGGCACGAGGCCGTCGGCCGTCAGCGCGGCATCGACCGGCACGTCGTGGGGGTCGGTCGGCAGCGCTGCCACCACCTCCCACGGGTGCAGCAGCACGATCGCGGGCACCTGCGGGCGCCGCAGCGGCAGCGCCCGGTCATAAGAACCACCGCCGCGCCCCAACCGATTCCCGGCCCGGTCGGCAGCCAGGCCGGGTAGCAGCACCAGGTCCGCGGTCGCGATCCCGGCCGGGCCGAGTCGCGCCCCGATCGGCTCGGGGATCCCGCGCACGCCAGGCACGGCCGAACCGTCGTCGACCGCCCAGTCCAACGACCGGTCCGGCAGCACCACCGGCAGCAGCACCCGGGTGCCCCGCTCGCGCAGGGCGGCCAGCAGCGGCCCGGTCCCGGGCTCGCTGCCGAACGATACATAGAGCGCGACCGTGTCGGCCCAGGGCAGGCCGAGTGCCTGCTCGCACAGTGCATCGGCCACCGCGCGGCGCTGGTCCGGCGACAGTGCCCGCCGGCGTGCCGACGCGGCGGCTCGCAGGTCGCCCTTTGTGTCGGCCACGCCAGATAGCCTGCCGTAATGACGATGACGAAGGCGGTGGTCCCCGCCGCCGGCCTCGGCACCCGCTTCCTACCGGCCACCAAGGCGACACCCAAGGAGATGCTCCCGGTCGTCGACAAACCGGCGATCGAGTACGTCGTCGAGGAGGCCGTCGCCGCCGGGCTGACCGACATACTGATGATCACCGGTCGCAACAAGCGCGCGCTGGAGGACCACTTCGACCGCAACTACGAACTCGAGGAGAAGCTCGCCGAGAAGGGCGACACGCAGACCCTCGAGCGGGTCCGCGCCTCGAGCGACCTGGGGACCATGCACTACGTCCGCCAGGGCGATCCCCGGGGCCTCGGGCACGCGGTGCTGTGCGCCGCGCAGCACATCGGCCAGGAGCCGTTCGCGGTCCTGCTCGGCGACGACATGATCGATCCTCGCGACCCCCTGCTGGCCCCGATGATGGCCGCGCGCGAACAGCTCGGCGGCAGCGTGATCGCGCTGATGGAGGACCCGGCCGACCACATCCATCTCTACGGCTGCGCCGCCGTCGCCCCGAGCGGGGTCGAGGGCGTCGTCCGGGTGACCGACCTGGTCGAGAAGCCCGAGCGCGCGGTCGCGCCGAGCAATCTGGCGATCATCGGTCGCTACGTGCTGGAACCGGCGGTCTTCGACGTGCTGCGGCGCACCCCGCCCGGCCGGGGCGGGGAGATCCAGCTCACCGACGCGCTGCGTTCGCTGGCGGTCGGCGACGGCGGTGGGCCGGTACACGCGGTCGTGTTCCGCGGGCGGCGCTACGACACCGGCGACCGCGGCGAGTACCTGCGCACGATCGTCCGGCTGGCCTGCGAACGAGCCGATCTCGGGCCGGAATTCCGGGAGTGGCTCGCCGACTTCGTCAAGAACGAACTGCCCGGCAGTACGACGTGAGGTCGGTCGAGGAGCAGTCGGCCTGGATCCTGGACTCGGTCCAGCCGGCACTCCCGCTGGAGCTTCCGCTGCTCGACGCCCAGGGCTGCACGATCACCGAGGACATTCACTCCGAGGTCGACCTGCCGCCGTGGGACAACTCGGCGATGGACGGCTACGCGGTCCGCCTCTCCGACGTACTCGGCGCGAGCCGCGAGTTCCCGGCCGAGATCCAGGTCGTCGACGACATCGCGGCCGGTTTCATGCCCTCCCGGCCCATCACCGCGGGGACCTGCGCTCGGATCATGACCGGTGCGCCGGTGCCCGATGGCAGCGAGGCGATCATTCCCGTCGAGCTCACCAACGCGAGCACGACCCGGGTCTCGATCCACGCCCAACCCACCGACGGCCAGCACATCCGGCGCCGCGGCAGCGACGTCACCATCGGCGAGCTCGTGCTGACGGCGGGCACCGAGTTGGGGCCGGCCCAGATCGGCGTGCTGGCCGCGATCGGTCGGGCCCGGGTGCCGGCCCGGCCACGTCCGCGCGTCGTCGTGATCTCCACCGGCAGCGAGCTGATCGAACCCGGGATGCCGTTGCGGCCCGGAGCGATCCACGAGTCCAACAGCTTCATGCTCGCTGCCGCGGTCCGCGACGCCGGCGCCCTGCCGTTCCGCGTCGGGCTGGTCGCCGACGACGAGGGCGCCGTGCTGACCGCGATCGAGGAGCAGTTGGTCCGCGCCGATCTGGTCATCACCTCCGGCGGCGTCAGCGCCGGGGCCTACGACGTGGTCAAGGCGGTGCTGTCCCGACTCGGCACGGTCGAGTTCGGCGGCGTGAAGATGAACCCGGGCAAGCCGCAGGGCTTCGGCCGGATCGGCGATGTCCCGATCTTCACGCTCCCGGGCAACCCGGTCAGCGCCTATGTCTCCTTCGAGGTGTTCGTGCGCCCAGCGATCCGCCGGATGCGCGGGCTGACCCCGGAGCAGCGCCCGTTGATCAAGGCCACCACGATGGAGCCGCTGAGTTCGCCGGCGGGCAAGACCCAGTTCATGCGGGCGATCCTGGGCCCGTCGCGGCCGTACGGGCCGCCTCAGGTCCGCCCGGTCGGCGGGCCTGCCTCGCACCTGATCGGCGACCTGGCTCAGGCGAACTGCTTCGTGGTCATCCCGGAGGACGTCGTGTCTTACACCATCGGCGACCAGGTCGACGTGATGTCGCTGGACCGCGAACTCGCATGAGCGAACCAAGCGCGGGTCCATCGTTCACGCACCTCGACGCGAGCGGCGCTGCCCGGATGGTCGACGTCTCGGCCAAGGAAGTGACGGTCCGTCAGGCGACTGCCACCGGACGGGTCCTGGTCAGCGCCGAGGTGGTGGATCTGCTGCGCGGCAAGGGAGTCCCGAAGGGCGACGCCTTGGCCGTGGCCCGGATCGCCGGGATCGCCGCGACCAAGCGCACCCCGGACCTGATCCCGCTGTGCCACCCGCTGGCGATCCACGGGGTCACGGTCGACCTCACGGTGCAGGACGACGCGGTCACGATCGCCGCGACGGTCCGCACAGCCGACCGCACCGGGGTGGAGATGGAGGCGCTGACCGCGGTGGCGGTGGCCGGGCTGACGGTCATCGACATGGTGAAGTCCGTCGACAAGGCGGCCGTGATCACCGAGGTCCGACTGGAGCACAAGAGCGGCGGCAAGTCGGGGGAGTACCGAAGGGCGGACGCGCAGCCGTGAGCGAGCCTGCGAGCGAACCGATGTCACAGTGCCCGCCGTCGCCCGACCGGCACGGGCGAATGGTGGTCCGCCGGTGAACCAGGTGCGCCGGGCGCTGGTGATCACCGTGTCCAACCGGGCTTCGGCCGGGATCTACGAGGATCGCGGTGGCCCGATCCTGCACTCCGGACTGACCGAACTCGGCTTCGTCGTCGACGGGCCGCAGATCGTGCCCGACGGCGAACCGGTGGGCGTGGCCCTGCGGGCGGCGGTCGCCGCCGGCTACGACGTGGTGCTCACCACCGGCGGCACCGGCCTCACCCCGGGCGACCTGACCCCGGAGATGACCGCCCCGGTGATCGAGCGTGCGGTTCCCGGCATCGCCGAGGCGATCCGCCACCGGTCGGCGCCCACTGTCCCGACCGCCTTGCTCTCCCGCGGGCTGGCCGGCCTTGCCGGCCGCACGCTGATCGTCAACCTGCCCGGCTCGCCCGGTGGCTGCAAGGACGGGATCGCCGTACTCGGCCCGGTGCTGGCCCACGCGGTCGATCAGGTCCACGGTGGCGACCACGTCCGCAGCGGGTTGCCGTGAACCGTGGCTGGCCGGTCCGCCTGGCGGACGGGGCGGTGGTGCTGCGCCCGCTGCGGGTGCGCGACGGCGACGCCTGGCGGGTTATGCGCCGGGCCAACAGCACCTGGCTGGCGCCGTGGGAGGCGACCCGGCCGGGGGAGGACGGCGGCGAGCTCGGCTTCGCCCCGATGGTGCGCCGACTGCGCGCGGAGGCCCGGGAGGGCCGCACATTGCCGTTCGGGTTGGAGTATCACGGCCGGTTCGTCGGGCAGCTGACGATCGCCGGTGTCACCTGGGGCTCGCTGTGCGCAGCCAACATCGGTTACTGGATCGACCAGGGCCACGCCGGGCGGGGCATCATGCCCACCGCGGTGGCGTTGGCCACCGACCACTGCTTGACCGGGATGGGCCTGCACCGCGTCGAGGTATGCATCCGTCCGGAGAACCGGAACAGCCGCCGGGTGGTCGAGAAACTTGGCTTCCGCGAGGAGGGGCTGCGCCCGCGGTTCCTGCACATCGACGGCGCCTGGCGCGACCATCTGGTCTACGTGCTGACCGCTGAGGAGGTCCCAGCGGGCCTCATGCATCGCTGGCGTAGTTCCCGCGGACCCCTCGCGCCCCAGTAAGCACATTGCGGACAAAGTCCGACGCGACACGGCCGGCCAATCCGGAAAGACGATCACTTCCGGACTTAGCGTGGCGATCGGTGTGCAGCTCCGGCCACGGGTGGACGAACTCGCCGGGCTCGCCGGTTGGGAGTGGAGCATGAGCGGCAGTGGATTGATCTACGCCGCGGTCCTGGGCGCCTGGGCCGTCTACTTCGCGACGCGGGCGATGCGCTCCGGCCCCCGCGAGGTGATCGTCCCCACCCAGGGTGTGGTTCTGCGCCGCCGCGGGACGGCCGACGCACCGGTCGGCACCTACTCGATGATCCGACCCGCGGTCGACGCGGCCGAGCCGGTGGTCAAGCAGCGCCGGCCGGACACCGCGGTCGCGGCCGGTCCCGCGCCTGTCCGCGTCAGCGCCGCGACCGCTCGTCGGCGGCGGCGGATGCTCGTCCTGCTGGTGCTTTTCTCGCTGTCCGGCGGGCTGCTCAAGCTGGTCGGCGCGCTGCCCGGCTGGGCGCCCGGTCTCCCGGTGCTGCTGCTGCTCACCTACGTGGTGGAGCTGCGCGCCCAGACCCGGCGGGCCCGGGCGCCGCGAGTCGTCGTCGAGGAGCCGGTGGCACCGGCCTCGCCCAAGCGGCACGGACTGCGGGGCCGCCACAAGGACAGCTCGGACTTCTTCGACCCGTGGCCGTCGTTCGACCCGGCCGATGCCACGACCGGCCGGACTTCGCAACTGGCCGAGGGCTGGGAGCCACGGCCGGTCCCGCTGCCCACGTACATCATGGCCGCCAAGGCCCCGTCGGTCGTCGGCCGACGCATCGACATCCCGGCCGGTCGGGCCTGGACCGAACACGACCACCCGGCCGCCGACTCGACCCAGGCGCCCGTGCCGGCACCGGTTGTCGAGCCCCTCGTTGCCCAGACGGCCGAGGCCGCCGAGACCGTCGCTGAGGCGACCACGAAACTCGACCCGTCGAGCCCGGCCGCCGAGGCGACCGATGGCGAGACCCCGATCGGCGACGGCCTGCAGGCAGAGTTCGAGCACAAGCGCGCCGTCAACGACTGAACCACCGCACCCCGGACGGCCCGCGCCGTGGCCGGAGCCCCGCTCATCCTTTGATAACCTCTCCGACGGCAATTGGGGCTGTGGCGCAGTCCGGTAGCGCACCTCGTTCGCAACGAGGGGGCCAGGGGTTCAAATCCCCTCAGCTCCACCCAACGCAGCAGGTCAGAGGCCTGATTCGGGAAACCGGATCAGGCCTCAAGATCTTTTGTCCGCAATTTGTCCGCAAGATCGGGCGTACCCCGCTGAACTCCGGCGGAGCGAGGCGGACCCCTTCGGACCCGGTGGTGAGGGGATGAGCTGGCGCTAGAGGGCTCCCGCGCGACGATGCAGTCGGTGTCGACGCGGTCCTGGGCGACGAGATGTAGTGACTTGGTCGGCTCGTGCTGGCGCCGTGAAGGCTGGGTTGGCCCCTGGCCATGTGCGCCGGGAATCACACGAGTAATTGGCTGGCCCGTGCGACTCAACAGCGCCCGCGGCCGACGAACGCGGCTGTCGTGACGCGGCGACGTACGTAGGACCCCCGGCAATGCGACGAATCACCGCGCGGACCCAATGAGACACCCGGCCAACGGCCCGCGCCGGTCACCGGGGACAGGGACCGGAGTGCGTTGAGCGTTCCCCCATTACTCAAGGAGATCGACTTACTCGTCGAAGATCACAACCATTCAGCGGCCTGTACTTTCGGCAGTCGAGGAACGCGAGGGCCAATCAGTGGAGGGCTACCTCGTTGGCGGGATCCTGGAGCTGGCGACTCTGATCCCGCGGGACGAGCACGAACTGGCGGCGACCTATCTTGGCGCGACGCTGGTGCTGATGTGTTCGAGCGCGATCCGCCCGACTGCCACCTGCTCGCTGCGGGCTGAGTGTCCTGAGCCGCGGCTGGGGTGTGGAGGCGCCAGAGCTGGGGTGACACCGCCCGGCCCCCTGCCGGTCCGCTCGCAATCCCGCCACCTGTGCGACGCGCGCCGTCCGCCGCGAGCAAGCCCTGCATTCTCTCGCGGAACCCGGCGACCAGCTCCGCCTCGACGGGGCGTGGTAATCCGCGATCACAGCACTCTCGTCGATCTTGGGGGCTTTTCGCCAGATCGAGTACCCGCGTGGCCGGTCCTCCTCCGTCCGGTGCGCAGCTCCCAGACCGCCTCAACGTGCCAGCCGGTGGCCACCCCAAAGAACTCCACCATCTCGCACGTGAGCGCCGACTGGTCCCGTGCAGCCGCTGTTGTTTCTAACGGGTGCGGGTCGCCTTGGCCCGCGCGCTCGCCGTACTGGCGGACGTCCCGACGAGGAAGCCGATGTCTCGCTTGGAGAACTTCGCGGCGGTCAACGACTTGATGACCACGGTGGTGTCGTCTTGGACCTTGCTCGCGAGCGCTTGCACCTTCAGTCTGTTCCGGTGCACCGTGAGGGCTTTCCTGACGACCGGGTGGCCAGCGATCTTGTTGCGGTCGATCTCGACGTCGGCCTCGTTGACGGTCTCGCCGGTCATGACGCGGATCGCCTCGACGATTCGGCCGGGGATCTGCTCAAGGCGGCGTGCCTGCGTCCACACCCCGGGGATCGAGGGGACGCGGGCGTTCCACCATCCCTTGCCGTCTGTGGTGGGTTCCCACTCACAGTGCACGCTGTAGGTCATCGCCTGCTCGCTTTCTCGAACCACTTCGCGCCGAACTCGGCGACCAGCTCGGTCTGGATGTTGCGCAGCGTCCCGGCCGACTGTTCCTTTTCTGCGGCAACCACGATCACCGAACGGCACTGCGGGCTGGTCCACTTCTCGTGGGAGCCCTCGGTGGTGGTCTTGACGCAGCCGAGGCCAGCGAGGATGTCGCGGACCTTGCGGGTCGGCATCGGCTTCATGACTCTAGTGTAGTCGTCGCACTTAAACAAGTGCGACGATCGCACAAACGCTGGCCGTTCGGTCGACCTTGAGATCCGAAGCGGAGATCGATCGCCAGGTGGACGACGCCTAGGTGGTGCCCGTCGCGCCTGAGCCGAGGGCGCTTGGACGGGTCCGGCTCCGCGCACTCCGCGACGTGGGGGTAGCGCGGCTCCTCCGTGCCGCAGGGACCAGGCTGGCAGCCCCCGACGGCCGCGTGCTCGCCCCGGTCGGTCAGGCCGCCGTCCCGCCGTGCCCCCGTAACTGATCGACGTAGCTGGTGACGGCGTCGACAGGCACTCGGCGCAGTCGACCGATCAACACTGACTCGACGGTGCCATCGGCGATCAGCCGGAACATCAGGGTGCGACCAATGCCGAGAATCTCCGCGGCCTGCTCGACCGTGTACAACGCGGTTGGCATGCGCTCCTCCTCGTGGCTGTGCAGAGCTCTTGCGCCGATGACAGCGCGCTGCAGCGCGCGCCGGAAGTTGCCTGGGGTTAGCCGGATCCGTGGATAACCACGAGTGCAGAGCGGTTGGGCCGACAGCGGCGCTATGTTCCCGCCAGGGACTGAGGGGATCGTGCGCTTCTCCGGGGATTGCGGTAGGGAGTGGCGCGCAGCGCGTACCCTGAAGTTGGACCCTGTCCCCGTCGATGGCTCGGTGCGCCGCGAAGCGCCGTCCTGATGGATCTTTGGAGTAGTCCCGCGAGCTGTTGAGCGGCGCGGCGAACCAAGCTGGCCGAGCTGCGAGGTCGACGGCGTCACCGAGCGCAGCGGTGCGCCGATCATCTGATCGCCGCGCCTCTTTGGGCCGCCTACGGTGCGAACCTCGGCATGCTATTGCGGACATGCGACGCCGTGGGCGCCAGTCTCGCGGTCCCGGAAACGGCGCACTACCGCGATGCGTTGGCCCGAGGCGACACGCTGATCGAGCGTGGGTGCGTCCACTGGGTCGGTCCCACCAAGGCCCAGTGGATCGATGAGCAACGCGATCGCGGCAGCCGGATCCTGGCGGTGGGGTTGGCAGACGGGGCCACACCGCTGGCCCGGTTGCCGCTCGCCCGACGACGAACCGTCGTGCTGCTCGGTCACGAACGCCTCGGCGTGCCCGAGGAGATCTGGGAGTCGATCGACGAGGTCGTGGAGATCCCGATGGTCGGTCGCGGCGCCAGCCTGAACGTCGCAGTTGCCGGCTCGTTGGTGCTCTATCGACTCGCCGGGCTGGCCTGATCGCGCAGCGCGGCCAGGTGTGTCTGGGCGAGCTTGGTCAGCGACTCGAGAACGGCCTTGCCTTTGGCGGGCGAGGCGAGCGACGGGCGACCGATGATGCCGTTCTTGGTGTAACCGTCCATACCGAGGCTCAGCAGCATCGGCCGGTTGGGCACTTCGTGGTCCTGGTCGAGCGCGCCCGGTCCGACAAGTTCCGGATGGGCATGGAGCAGGATCGAAACTTCCAACTCGCCGCCATGCATGTCGTCGTGGTGGCTGGTCTCCACGCCGGCTGCGACGCGGGCAGCGGCCCAGTCGTCGCGAGTGGGGAACAGCGCCATCTGCGGCCCGGAGACGTTCGCCTCTTGCACGACGTTGGAAAGTACATAATTTCCGCCGTGTCCGTTAACGATCAGCAGTCGATCGGCGCCGTTCGCTGCTACGGACCTCGCGATGTCGGTGACCACCGAGTACAGCGTTCGGGCGCTGATGCTCACCGTGCCCGGCCAGGCCGAGTGCTCGTGAGAGCACGACATGGTGATCGGCGGAAGCAGCATGAGGTCGTGTGCGGCGGCGATCTCTCGGGCGATCACGCAGGCGATGACGGTGTCCGTGATAAGCGGCAGGTGGTCGCCGTGCTGCTCGAAGCTGCCGACGGGCAGAACGGCGATGCGCGACGCCCGTTCGCGTTCATCCTTGCTGGTCGACTTCGGCAACAGGTGTTCCACGCAAGGGTCCTTTCACCGGCCGGTCTCGCACAGCAGGTCGGACAGAGCGGCCTCGAACTGATTGGCTGACCCGACGTTACGCGACCCGGCCAACAGAACCCTCAGGCGGCGCAGTTGGTCAAGCGATCTGGCCGAGGCCGAGGAGCGGACGACAGCGAGTGAGTCGATCCCGGCCAATGCGGCTGCGTCGAGGTCGCCGCTCTGGGCATGCGCCAAGGCGAGGCGGGCCAGGCACAAACCGCGGTCGCGTTCCTGTCCGGCTGGCCAGGCGGCCAAGGCACGCTGAAGTGCGGGCACCGCGCGTCCCGGCTCACCGAGTTGGGTCCAGCAATGACCGGTCTCCATTTCGACGTAGGCAGGGGAGCAGTACCCGGCGATCTCGTCGTCCGGGTCGGTGACCGGCACGGCAGCCGCAGCCCGCGCGAGGTCCAGAGAGCGCAGGCAGCCTTCGCGATCGCCGCTCAGTGCGCTCGCGTTCGCGTGCTGCCGTAGTGCCACGGCTTGCAGTCGCGGCGACAGCCGGTTGCGATCACGCAGCGCGGCCTCGGCGAGGCCG